>NZ_CP136520.1:0-175000 GCF_032813545.1 Nodosilinea sp. E11 | reverse complement strand
CGGGAGAAGGGGTGCCCACGAGAGTGGGTCGCAGTGAAGAGTCCCAGGCGACTGTTTACCAAAAACACAGGTCTCCGCTAAGTCGCAAGACGATGTATGGGGGCTGACGCCTGCCCAGTGCCGGAAGGTTAAGGAAGTTGGTCAGGCTCTTCGGAGTTGAAGCTAGCGACTGAAGCCCCGGTGAACGGCGGCCGTAACTATAACGGTCCTAAGGTAGCGAAATTCCTTGTCGGGTAAGTTCCGACCCGCACGAAAGGCGTAACGATCTGGGAGCTGTCTCGGAGAGAGGCTCGGCGAAATAGGAATGTCTGTGAAGATACGGACTACCTGCACCCGGACAGAAAGACCCTATGAAGCTTTACTGTAGCTTGGTATTGGGTTCGGGCTTTAATTGCGCAGGATAGGTGGGAGACTATGAAGCAGCCCTTGTGGGGGTTGTGGAGTCACTGGTGAGATACCACTCTATTAAGGCTAGAATTCTAACCTTGACCCGTTATCCGGGCAGGGGACAGTATCAGGTGGGCAGTTTGACTGGGGCGGTCGCCTCCTAAATGGTAACGGAGGCGCGCAAAGGTTCTCTCAGGCTGGTTGGAAATCAGCCATTGAGTGTAAAGGCATAAGAGAGCTTGACTGCGAGACTGACAAGTCGAGCAGGTACGAAAGTAGGCCTTAGTGATCCGACGGTTCCGCGTGGAAGGGCCGTCGCTCAACGGATAAAAGTTACTCTAGGGATAACAGGCTGATCTCCCCCAAGAGTTCACATCGACGGGGAGGTTTGGCACCTCGATGTCGGCTCATCGCAACCTGGGGCTGTAGTCGGTCCCAAGGGTTGGGCTGTTCGCCCATTAAAGCGGTACGTGAGCTGGGTTCAGAACGTCGTGAGACAGTTCGGTCCATATCCGGTGCAGGCGTAGGAACATTGAGAGGAGTCTTCCTTAGTACGAGAGGACCGGGAAGAACGCACCGCTGGTGTACCTGTTATCGTGCCAACGGTAAACGCAGGGTAGCTAAGTGCGGAGTGGATAACCGCTGAAAGCATCTAAGTGGGAAGCCCACCTCAAGATGAGTGTTCCCATGGCATAAGCCAGTAAGGTCACGGGTAGACCACCCGTTAATAGGCGCTAGATGGAAGTCCAGCAATGGATGTAGTCGAGGCGTACTAACAGACCGAGGGCTTGACCTCACACTCAAGTCCATCAACCAACCAACAATGGCTGTGTGCACAGCCTCACTTCTCTCAATTCAGTTCTTCAAGGAACTTAAACAACATAATATTAAAGCAACTAAGCTTTCCTGGTGTCTTTGGCGCTGTGGTCCCACTCTGACCCATCCCGAACTCAAATGTGAAACGCAGCTGCGGCGAAGATAGTGAGGGGGTTGCCCCTTGTCAAAATAGCTCGATGCCAGGTCCTTACTCAGAACGGCTTCACCCACTTAGTGGGTGAGGCCGTTCTGTTTTACGTTTGTTTATAGAGCTGTCACTCGCTAATTTTCTGAGGATAGGGTCAGTATGAAGGCGAGACTAGTTGTAGCTTCCAGTGCGTGGGGAGCATTGGCTGCCATAAAAATAAACACGCCGGGTTCTAGGGCAATGGGCTGACTTTCTAGGGTAAGGGTGCCGTTGCCCGCGATCATATGAACGGTAGCATTGCGGGTGGAGGTGTGCTCTGAGATTTCGGTTCCGGCGGCCAAGCAGAAAAGGCTGTATTGGCAAGTGGCGTCTTTCCAGATAACTTTGCTTAAAACGCCGGAGTCGGGGAATTGAATGTGATCGTTGAGTTGGATTGTGGGAGTGGGTGAGGTGATCAGCATGGTTAAGAGGGTGAAAGGCGAGAGGTTATTAAGGCTTTTGGGTGCATAGGATGATGTAGCCAAGGTGGTTGGCGTGGCGGAGAAAGACCTGCTGCATGGTGAGGATGCGATCGCGGATGACTGGTCGGGTAAGCAGGTTCCATCCGATAGTGAGCAGGGTCGGCAGGCCTTCTTCTTGGGCAATGTGTTGTGGGTTAAGCAAGGTCATGGGGCCAGTGGCGTAGTGCTGAACAGGGAGTCCAGCCTGGCGGCAGGCGTCGATCCAGTTATCGCTGGAGAGGGGTTGGGCGTTGACGCGAATGGCGGCGGCTAGGTCGCTATGAATAACCTCAGGGTTAGGGCCATTGGCTAGCAGTTCGTGGCTGAGGAAACGACCACCGGGCTTGAGGCGATCGCGCACGCCCGCTAGAATTTTGGCTTTGCCGGAGGCCGACTGCATGGTGAGAATGGCTTCGGCCAGAACGCAGTCGAAGGTCTCTGGCACCTGATCGAGGTGAAAAATATCGCCTTCGCGAATGGTGACTTGGTCGCTCAGTCCGGCCTTTGCGACATTGGCACGGGCCTGGGCGACACTGTCGGGGTTTTTCTCGATGCCGACGACGCGCACGCCATAGCGCTGGGCCAGAGCGATCGCACTGTAGCCAAAACTGGCGGCTAGCTCTAGCACCGTTTCTCCCGGTTGCAGGTTTGCCCAGCTCAGCAGTTGCTCGGTAGCACCATAGCCACCGGGTCGCAGTGTCTGCTTACCAGCGGCGGCTAAAACCTGGTGGCCAGGAGCTGTCTTGAGGTTGATCGATGTTTGAACCATGGTCTCTACCTGAGCGCTATGGTTTGAGTCTGACAAAGAACTTCAATGAGTTCTATGAGGTAGCTCATAGTGACGCAGGTATTGAGCTGTGCTGCTGACTAAGCGGCGGGGGATAGGGCTGCCGCCGATTTTTGTGATTGTTATTTTTCTGCTCTAAAGCAGACTGTGATAGATAGCATGGGGCAAGACTGGTTTAGAGGGAGAGGCCATGCTGATAGCTTGGATGCGGCTGTTTCATACCCTTGTTTTTGTAGTGATGTTTGGGGCCATTCTGTTTTTGCTGTATTGCGGCTTGACGAATCAGCTCACCCGGTGGACTGCGATCGCCTTTGGCCTCATCAGTATTGAGGTTGTGATCTACGCTGTAAACGGCTTTCGCTGCCCTCTCAGAACTTGGGCCGAACAGCTTACCCCTCCTGGGCAAGCTGTTCAAGATATTTACTTACCGGCGTGGCTCTCGGCTCGTGTGGTAGCGATCTCTACTCCTCTGCTAGGAGTAGCCTGTCTGCTGCTTTTAGGACGGTTGCTAACGAGGTGACAGCACAGTGTAGGGTAGTCAAGCTCGTCATAAATTATGACAACGGCTATCAACATAAAATTAATTTTATGCTTAAAATTTTACAATGTAATCTTATGTAGTATATAGTAATTATTCGGATCCGTGTGAACAAGCCACCATGGTGACAAAATGAGTGAGCTATAGTTCTACAGAAAGTAGCAGTCAGACAAAAATTATTGCCGATTTTTTTAATTATTGGATTGGGTAGGCGAGAAAATCTAAAATTCCCTGGAATAATTTCCTGTGGATCATTTAGTATTTTGACATGTATTTGGTGGACGTTCTAAATTATGGCCGTAAAAGATAGAGAAGCGTTAACTGGTAAGGATCTTCTAGCAAAGGTTAAAGAGAACGATGGGTTGACCAAGCGGGAACTGGCTAGAGAATGCGGTTATTATACTGTGAGCAAAGATGGGCAGACCCGTGTAGCTCTGGCTGAGTTCTACGATGCCTTACTAGCGGCTAAGGGCATTCAGCTTGAACCCCAGAAAAGTGCAGATGGTAGAGGCCGAGAAGCGTCTTATACCCTAACCGTTCACAAGAATGGTCAGATTGTAATTGGGGCAGCCTATACCCAAGAGATGGGTCTGAAGTCTGGCGATGAGTTCAAAATTAAGCTGGGCTATAAGCATATTCACTTGGTCAAACTGGATGATGAGGGCAATGAAGACGAAGCTTGATTGGGTCGCGAGGTCAATCAAGTGAACTCTGGGGCATTCGGCACTGCTGGATATTAGCCTGGGGCTGCTGTTGGGGATGAGTTTATCCTCGGTGCTGCCCTTTGCGGTGCTGTTTGCTTTAGTCGTCACTTGTTTATGTTTATGGGAGCGCATTCGACTGTGGACGGATGCGCTAGTAATGGCTGTGGACGTATCAACTCTGGGACGGTGAGCAGTGGCAGTAGCAGCGCATACCAAAGCTGACCCACAAAACCCTGATTCGAAACCGATACCTTGTAAGGGCGTTGCACTGCAATGCCCTTACAAAATCAGATGGTTTTCGCTGTGGCGGCCAGTTCGCAGCTGCACGCTCTAGTGGTCGCTAGGGGTGTGATCTAGAGGCCAACGCAGGCTGTTCAATAACAGAAAATCAGCGCTGGAAACTGGTTTTCTATTAAGAATCTCTCCTCAAATATTCCTTTGCAATTCTAGGTAGGCTGTTGAATAGCTTTCCTAAGCTGAGTTGGGGCTTAGGTGAAGAGAAACTGGGTTGTGGTGTTGGAGGTGATGTTGTCTCTGATGTTGGCCTCCGTAAATCCGGTTGTACCTTCTAGAGTCATCAAGATAGTGCCTGTACCAAAGCCTGTATTGCCCGCAGTACCGTCGCCCAGTCGGAACACGGTGTTGGTGCTCGTGGTGACGACATCAATGGCCGCAATGTCTCTGAACTCTAACAGGTCGCCACCCCGCCCTCGCTCGAAGTCATGGAGGGTATCTCGGCCATCTCCTCTGTGGTAAACGACGGTGTCAACAGCGCCGTCGTTCTGGCCTAAATAGATCAGATCGTTGCCCGTGCCGCCAACCAGCCAATCTGATCCCATGCCTCCACGTAGCGTGTCGTTACCGCCTCCACCGATCAGGGTGTTATTACCGGCTCCACCGATCAAGATGTTGCTGGCACCGTTGCCAATGATCACATTGTCTAGATCGTTTCCTGTTCCATTAATGGCGCTGCTGCCTGTCAGGGTGAGGTTTTCTAGGTTGGCTCCTAGGGTCCAGGAGATAGACGATTGGACGGTATCAATGCCCTCGCCTGCGTTCTCGAAAATCATGTCTCCAGCATTGTCAACGATGTAGATATCGTCTCCTTTGCCCCCATAGAGCTTGTCTGCCCCAAGTCCTCCATTGAGGGTGTCATTGCCATCGCCGCCATACAGAATGTCGTTACCGCTGCCGCCGAACAAAAAGTCATTGCCGCTGCCGCCCTGCATAATGTCGTTACCGGCAGCGCCAGTTACTCTATTTCCCTGGTCGCTGGTGAAAACCGTGAGGCTGCCCATGAAACTACTAAAGTCAAATTGCTCAAAGTTTTTCAGGGCAAAATTAGAGATGCCAGGAAGCGTAAGCTGATTTTCAGAGTTCCTCAAGTCAAGGGTTAATTGAATACCCGATTGATCTACACCCGAGTCGCTAAACAGGAAGAATCGATCGCGATCGCCTTCGCCCCCGTCAATGATGTCTCCTGACAAGAGGTGGCTGTAGTAAGCAACCACGACATCGTCGCCACCCAAAGTTTCAATCCACTTAGAGCCAGCGGTGGTTTGCATAACATCGGTAAATTCGGTGCCGATGATGCGGTTAATGGTGTTTGCGCCGGAGATAGTAAAGCTAATTTGCTTTGTAGTGCCATCAACCGACGAAATGATAAAAGTCTCTACCTTACTTTGACCAGCATTGAGGTACTGCAATTCACTGTTGCCTACGCTATAAGTGTAGGCACCGTTGGCATCCAGGGTTAAAACACCGAGATTGCCCTCAGTGCTGGTAACGGTGGTGTTAAAGAACGCTTGTCCTTGGTCAAGGTCGGTAATATCAATGGTACCTGTCGCTATTAGGTTTCCGTTGGCATCAACGTCTTGATCCTTAGTAACAGAACTGGCCGTGGGCTCACCAATTTCCGCTATGTCATTGGCACCTGTAAACGTAACGACTAAGCTCTTTTGATCGCTGAGGCTGCCATCACTAACAGTGAGATCAAAGCTTTCAGACGCATTAGTACCTTCTGGTAATGCGTTGATTGCTTCTGAAGTCGGAATGTAGGTGTACTGTCCGGTTTGGCTATTGAGATAGAGGATCCCGTAGGTGCCACTGCGCATTACATCGTAGGTAATACCATCAATGGTGATACTGGTGGTGCTTCCATCGTTAATGTTGTGGACCAGTACTGTCCCAGCATCAGCATCAACTGCAGAAAGACCACCTGTAAAAGCAGTAAATACATCATTCCCGGATGTATCTGTGTAACTAAGAGGCGCAATTCCTGAAAGTACTGGAGCAAAATTTAAGAGAATTGCCTGGCTGGTATCAGTGCCCGCCGAGACATTTTCGGTCACCAGTCCAGCAGCCGCGCTTTGGGTATTGTCTGCACCTGCCCCAGCACCAGCAGTCACTAAACTTGCGGTAGCGTTTTGGGTATTGTCTGCACCAGGTGCAACATTTTGAGTTAATGTTGCTTGTTGAGCTGATAGCTGAGTACCACCGGTTGTAGCTGACGTAGTGAGCGCTGTTCCCGCTGTTCTTGCGGTAATGGTGATAACACCGTCAAGGGCAGTGGCAGTAACCAGTGTCCCTAAGGTTGAATTTGAATTAATCCTGGTTGCTAAAGCTGTAGCCATGTCAGCGGCTGACACGTTAGTTGGTGCAGTGTAACTAATTTGCGTGCCATTAATTGTAACTGTCGCAGTCCTCGATGCGCCCTGCGCACTACCCGTGAAAGTTACCGTATCGACTTGAGCAACACCGATAGCATTCGCGGCAGAACTGGAGAGGTTAAAAGCAGTCCCTGGGGTGTTAGCGGTTAGGGAGACAACGCCATTGGCAGCCGAAGCTGTTACAACCCCGCCAGTTGTGCCGTTGGCGTTGATGGCTTGTGAGAGTTTAGCGGCAACGTTTGCCAGGGTGGTTGTGCTGTTGGCACCAAGGTCAGCAGCAAGAACTCTGTAAGAGACTGTCGTGCCGTTAATGACGGCAGAAATGCTGTCACCCACCTCATAGCTGCCGCTGAGGGTGACATTGCTCACCTGAGCTACCGCTGCTCGATTAGTAGCAGAACTGGAGAGGGAAAAAGCAGTCCCTGGGGTGTTAGCGGTTAGAGAGATAACGCCATTGGCAGCTGAAGCTGTTACAACACCGCCAGTTGTGCTGTTGGCGTTGATGGCTTGCGAGAGTTTATTGGCAACGTTTGCCAGGGTGACTGTGCTGTTGGCACCAAGATCAGCAGCAAGAACCGTGTAAGAGACTGTCGTGCCGTTAATAACGGCAGAAATGCTGTCACCCACCTCATAGCTGCCGCTGAGGGTGACATTGCTCACCTGAGCTACCGCTGCTCGATTGCTAGCAAAACTGGAGAGGCTAAAAGCAGTCCCTGCGATGTTAGATGTCACCAAAATGCTTCCGGCACTGGCGTTTGCAGTTACTGATGAACTGACAGTGCTATTGGAGTTAATAAGTTGCGATAGCTGGGTGGCAATATTGGCCAGGGTCGCATCAGAGGTGCCAGCGATATCAGCAGCGGTGATGATATATGAAAGAGTAATTCCGTTGATGACTACAGAAATTGTATCTCCAACTTCGTAAAGGCCACTTAGGGTTAGGGCCGCTCTCTCTCCACTTAAAACTGATGTGTAGTCTTGTAGCAAGTTGACGTTAAAAGGTGCGGGCATGTTTTGGTTGGTCAACCTCCAACTGCCACCCTGGCTTGTCGCACCGACTTTCCCAACTGTGGCCGCAACCTGTGCCTGAGTAATGGTTTCTAGCGCCAGAATGAAAGGGCGATCTTCACCTACTTCACAACTGTAGAGGGCAATTTCTTCGACGACCCACTCCTGAAGGAGGGCCGATCGCGCTTGCAGTTGCGCTTGGGTAATGGGGGTAGCGCCAAGGTGAATGACACCGGGCGCACCGTGGGCCACAATGGCCAGCCGCCGGGCGTTGGTCTGGCTAAGCAGGTAGGTAATGGTGAGGAGGGCATCTTCGTTTGGGTCGAGAATGTAGGGAATGGTGTCTTCGACCAGGGCATTTAACAGAATGGGGAGATCGGGAACGCGGGCATCGAAGACGGCTAGAGTGCCACAGGTGGGTGCTTGACCTTGAGGGGAAATCGCTTGTGCCACTACATTTAAACTAGAGGAAAGATGATCTGTGCGACGCATGGTGTGTTGTAGTAATTGATGTGTTTGTTGATGAAGGCGCTACTGCGATCGAGCGCTGTGTTAAATCTTGAAGCTTTTGATTATTGGCAAATGCAGGCTGTGGGTAGAGTGCCGCCGCCATTACCCGACTCACTTTGGTTGGGTTTATTTACTATTGATCAGCCCCATGGAGGGGCGACTATTCCTAATTTTATGGGCAAGATAATAGAAGATTCCAAAGGTTAGATGAGCACCACTCTACTCATCTACCCAAAGGTGGCTAACAGAAGAATCTGTAAGTTCATCAAAAACTTACTCATATTTTTTATTTGGAAAATATTTAAAAATTTGTCCTGATGAATAGTGTGGCGGGCTGAAGGTATTAACTCAAATTATTTATGCAGCATGGTTTGGGCAAAATTAGCCTGCTCTACGGCCTCAAACCTCAGCAGAGGATAAAACCCCTTTGGCTACGTAGCCCTCTAAAACTTTACTTAAGAGCCTTGTTTTTCTGTTGTTTTTAAAAAGCTTTGGGTACTTTGCTATTTCTGCGATCGCAAACATGGTTACTATGGGCGTGGCCAGATGAGACAGGTGGTGCAATCTGCAGCTTATACCAAGCGCAAAAGAAATCCGAGGTTTTGCGATAATTCAAACTGATAAGCCAAGTTGGTCTGATTAGCTTTTGAAGATGGAACTTCGAGAGCCGGACTCGAAGAACAGATCGTAAAAAACAAGGGCTTTGCGTCAGCATCTATGGCTAGATCGTTTGTGAGGGCTATCTCACGCGACAAAGAAACCAAGCTCATAACGGTCGTTATAAGTCTGCTGTGGTTTCTCAGACTATTGCTTAACGACTAAGGAAAGGTTTGGGTGACAGCCTGTTAACCAGCGCAGATCACCAAGCTTCACGGTTCCATACTTCCACTCAATTATCAATTAGGTAGACTGACCATGAAATCTGCTCGTTTTGCTTCTTTTCTAACCGTTGCTATGGCCACCGCTGGTGTTTTAGCCAGCGCAACTTCTGCTTCTGCACAAGCAGTACTAAACGAAGGAGTCGTTACTTTTTCAGGCAATGTTGAGCCTTTCTGTGTTTTTTCCGCTCCAGAACCCGGTACTTTGGATATTGACCCAGGGTCTGCAAGAAGATTAAGTTCCACGGTAGGTATTGGTCAGGCTGCCAGGATTAATGTTGCTTGCAATACGGAAGCAGCTAATCTTAGTACTGACGCCAGGAATAGTACTATTCCTGGCAGCGCAAATAATCTCCTGACTACGCCTACTTATAACGTCGGTGCGACATTGCCGGCGGCCGTGGGAAGTGTCATTGATGGCACAATGCCGGTAGATCTAACTGTTACCTCCGCTAACATTATTCCTGAAGGCATCTATAACTATGACGTTCAATTGACTGTGACAGTGGGCGATGCTGGCACCGGTCTCGTTGACGATGAAACGACGGAGCCAGTGACAGCCCTGTAGGTTGGGTTGAGGTCATGAAACCCAACGCCAGCAACTGTTTTGTTGGGTTTCGCTATCGCTAACCCAACCTACGGCTTAAGCTCTTTTTAGAAGCTGTTAGAGTCAAAGATACAGCGTGTCTGGTAGTGATGTCACTGAATTAAGCATGACGAATGACTCTTATCTAGGTAGGCCAATACTCTGGATGATCTTCAAAACTTAATTCAGTGATGTCTCCCTATGACAATATATTTCTCCTTAATACTGAAGGGTCTTTTTGCCCCCATGACTCTGCGATTTCTCGCCTTTGGCCTGGTAGCGATGGTGCTAGGTATGCCCCATCCTGCCCTTTCCCAAGATACCCTTTTTGAAGTTCCTGCTTCTGAGTTTGAGGTTCCTGCCTATGAGCCTGAATCTCCCGTCTCTGAATTTGAGGTTCCTGCTTCTGAGTTTGAAGATCCCATACCTGGGTTTGAAGCTCCCGTCTATGAGCAGGGTCAAAATGCAACTTTCGAATCAACGGCTGGCGTATTATCTCTAGCAGATCAGGGTGAAAGGTTAAGCACTACGCAGGTCAGCAACGTCATCATTACGGTGCCTGAGGGCAGGCAGGCCACCATTCGTCTGGCACCGCCTCAGCAAGTACAAGGGCCAGCATCTCCTGAAATCACGGCTACAGCTTCAGCAGAAATCAACGGTATTGCTTTAAGCAGCGATCGCGAAACCACCGCGACATTGTCTAGCGGCGTTTTTACGCTACCCGTTCGTCTCGAAGTTGTGAGTCCGCGCTTATTTTTGGCAGGTGACTACGCTTACACCGTCGAAGTTCTCATGCAACTCGACTAAGGCTTGCCGACAAAAGTTCGATAGACAAGGTTTTAAGTGTAATGCCTAAGCTGTTCTAAGCAGACGCAGCCTAGGAAAGGAACACTCGCCCCATAAACAAAGTTTCTTCTTATCTAATTTCAACTTTTATGATTAAGCCCTCTCGCTGGTTTTTTCCGCTTAGTGCTGCCGTGCTATCTGCCCTCACCTGGTTTCCTGGCATGGCCCAGGCACAGGTTCGCGTTGGCCCCATGCTGATCCAGAGTCAGGCCCAGCGGGGGCAGGCTCAGAGCGTGATTCAAATTACTAACCTGGGCAATGAACCGTACCGCGCGCGGGTCTATGCCTCGCCCTTTACCTACGATGACGAGGGATTTAAAGTAGTAGACGCCAGCGCCAGCGATCTGACTCCTTATTTACTCTATGCTCCACGCGAAGTGCTAATCGAGCCGGGGCAAACGCAGCAGGTGCGGTTGGTGGCGCGCCTACTACCCAGTGCCGATGCTGGCGAGTACCGGGCAGTTATTTTTACCGAGGAGTTGCGGGCGGCAGCGCCCACTGCCGATTCGACTGCAACATCGGCTACAACGGCTCAGGTGAGAATTGTGCCCCGGATTGGGGTTGTCATGTTTGTGCGCCAGGGCGACGCCAGATCTGCGATCGCAGCCACAGCCGCACGAGTAGATGCTGCCCGTCAAACCATTGCCCTCTCAGTCAACAACCAGGGCAACGCCTCTGCCAGAGCGATCACTCGCTGGGCACTAAGTCAGAATGGCGCTAGCGTGCAATCTGGCGAGGTCAGTGAGACTACCATCATCGCCGGAGAACAGCGCAACATCAGAATTAACTACGGAGCGAATGGCCAAGCTCTGAGGCCAGGAGCTTACGTGTTGTCTGGAGAACTCACGTCAGGAGACGGCACTATTCCCTTTTCGCTCAACGTCACTATTCCCTAACGGTTGGAGAATCCCCCCTGCCCTCCTTAAAAAGGCGGGGCTGCGTCTGCTTCAAAGTCCCCCTTTTTTAAGGGGGATTTAGGAGGATTGGTTGTTTTAGCCGGTAGTCTCCCAATCTCTAGGTGTACCCGTTCCCACGACCTGTCACCTAAAACCCAACACCCAACACCCTCAGTATTGGTTGCACTATTTTTGCCGATTAGTACAGCCCCCTGCCCTATTTCTAGCCTTCTACCATATTTTTAACCCTTAATAATGAAGAGCGAACCTGCCAATCTTAAGGCGAAGGTCTATATTCTTGCTGCCGTTACTCCCTATTTTCTCCAGCTAAATACAGGGACAGCTACTGCACAGCCCGTTGAGGCCCAAACACCTCCAGAGAATGACCAACAGGATCTAGAAATGCCTCAGCAAACTGAGGTAACCGCAACTGTGTCTACTCCAGAGGGGGTAGATCAGGGGCTGCAACCACAACTCTCTAGCAGCAGCGCGCACCCCCCAGAGATGGCTCAAGCAGCGCGATCGTCGGCTAATTCTTCGACCGAGGCTACTTCTCCCCCGCCAGCGACCGCCTTAGCCCTCGCCCATACAATACCCCCGGAGACGGAGCATACTGCTGCCGACGGGTTGCTGTCATCGTCCACTATGCCGTCGGTTCCGCCCACGACTGCTGCCCCTTCAGAGCCTGAGCAATCAGCCGCTGCGCCAGTTTTATCTGTTGTGCAACCTCCCCAGACCACTTCTCCCCAAACCGCAGTTCAAGCTGTCGCGCAACCTCCCCAAATTACTCTTCCCCAAACCACTTCTCCCCAAGCCACTTTTTCCCGAACCACTCTTCCTCAGACCACTCCTCCCCAAGCCACTTTTTCCCGAACCACTCTTCCTCAGGCCACTCCTCCCCAAGCCACTTTTTCCCAAACCACTCCTCCCCAGACCACTCCTTTAGCCAGCAACCCACTCGTTCAACCGAGCCCAGTACCCGATCAGCCCCCGCCCGACCCTACGCCGCAGCCTAATGCCTCGGCTAAATCTTCAGTTTCTGAGCCTGCCATTGCAGAGCCTGGCGCTGTAGAATCTAGCACCCTGGCCCCAGATGCCGTTGCTGCGCCCACAGAACCCAACCCGTCTGACATATCCGAGATAGCGGTTACGCCACTAACCGTTATCCCCGTTGGCATTAATCTGGGAAACCGTACTGTTGTGGCTGGAGCACTAGTCCGAGGTGCTGAAAACGGTAGGGAGGCGATCGATTTTGACAACTGGCTGATTCCCTTTGATGTAGTGGTTTCGGCCTTGAATATCACGGTGACGCCCAAACCTGAGGGCCAGTGGGAGTTGCGATCGCCCAGCTTTGCCGTTTTCTTGAGTCCCGACGATCTCTCCCGCGACCCCGAACTGGGGCAGGTGATTAGCATTGGCGACATTCGCAGGCGCTTCGGTATTGCGGCTAAATTCGACCTTCGCAGCTACGCCATTCAATTTGAAGAACCGGGCACAACGGGCGGACAGCGCTACGTTGCTCCAGAAAATCAGCCCGTAGTCACCGATGGCCTGCCCTACGTCGGTGCGCCTGAGGCTAACGTAACCGTTGTCTCCCAAGGTTTGGTCTTGTCTGGCAACTCATCCAGCAGCAGTCGCACACAAGGCGGCTTTACAGCCCTCGGCAGCTTGGGGAATGGCAGTTGGTTTACTCGCATCGACCAGTCCAACCTGCTCGATACCAGCACCTGGTCTGTAGGCGAAGCTCAGTACCTGATTGAGAGCGATGCTGCCGACTATGCCATTGGTTCGCAGCCCAGCTTTTGGCGGGGTGAAGAGGCGGGCGATCTCTGGGGTTTTACGACCATACAGCGATGGGGGTACGAGCCCTATCAAGCGGCGGGCGGCGGCGGCTTTAATGCCAATGCCCGCTTGGGGGCCGATGCTGTTCCTCGCAACATTGTCGGAGAAGCCGCGCCAGGCACCCTGGCCCAACTCGTGCTTGGTTCGCGCCGCAATGTGGTGGCAGAAGTTCTCGTAGACGGGTCTGGGCTATATCGCTTTGACAATATTCCGGCTGGGGGGGCCTACCAGGTGCTGCTGTTCCCTGGCGGTCAGCTGTCTGCGATTCCTGAAGTACGCGAGGCTAGCAGTCTGTCTACGCTTCCCAGCCGTTTACCGGCTGGTGCTTCGGCACTGGTAGCTTCAGCCGGGATGCGGCGCACCTCGCGCAACAGTTTTTGGGGTGAGTTTAGCAGTCTTAATGTCGGGGCCGGTTATCGATATGGTGTTTCTGACGAGCTGACAGTGGGGGCTGGGCTGATTTACGACAATGGGGTGCTGGGGCTGGGAGAAATCTTTTTTCAACCAGACAATGTGCCGCTGCAAGTGGCTGTTTCGGCCCTAGTCGGCGGGCGGCAAGGGCTCGACGTGAATGCCAATTTGGCCTATCAGCCCACCCCTGACCTGCGGCTTAGCCTTAATAGCGATCGCTTCTCGTCTCGTGTGGCAGCCAACTGGCGGGCCACCCAAAACCTCTCGTTAAGAGCTACAGGAGATAGTGCCCTTGGGGCGTTTGGCCTGGGGGCAACAGGGTCTTTTCGCAGCGGTGAATTTTATGGAACGGCCAGTGCCGACTATTACCTCAATGGCCGCTATCGCTGGTCAGGTACTGCCCGGTACGATCGCTTTGCCCTCAATACCAACGGCACCGAAAAAGGCACCAATTCAGAACTCTCGGTACGCCTATCCGATCAAGCCTTCCGCGCACCGGAGCATTCTCTGCTGCTGGGGCATTCCACTCGCAGCAGCGGCAGCAGTTTGACAACCCTGGGGTATCGCTTCCGCTCTGGAGAACAAGCCTCTGACGGTCGCTATCTCTGGGGCGTTAATGCGGGCTATGGCTTTAGTGACCAGGGCAGTGGACCCACTCTCGGCGTTTCTACCGCAGCCATTCCTGGTGTTATTTTGCGGGCACAGTACAACGGTGGCGGAGCCCTTTCCAACGATTCAAGCTTCCGGGTTGAGATACAGCCGTTTGTCAATACTCAGGTTGGCACCCTATCCGATAATTCGCGCTTTGACCATCTGCGGCGGCGGGGCGGCCTGTGGTTCCAACCCTTTCTCGATCTCAATGGCAACAACCAACTAGATAGCAACGAAGAAATTCTCACAGAAGATGTGGAACTGTTGGTGCAAATCAACAACCAGAATCTCAGCCGGTACCGCCCCGAAGTTCAAAATGCAGGGGTTTTAGCCGAGGTCTTTCCGGGTGTTTACCGGGTTGATCTCAATCCGGCAGGTTTTCCGCTTGACTGGCGACCGGCTCAAACGTCCTATGCAGTGGAGGTGATTCAGGGCCAGTACACGCCTGTGCTCATTCCTTTTGTCCAATCGTATACGGTCGCAGGCAGAGTCTTGACGGCTGAGGGAAATGGGGTTGGCGGCGCGATCGTCGAAGCTATTTCTGCCCAAACTGGTTTGGCCATTACGTCGGTGACCAATAGCGCTGGGGTCTATTATTTAGAAAATTTGACTCAGGGCAGCTATGAGTTGCGCGTAAACGGTTTGTCTGTTCGAACTAACCCTTTGGTAATTAATCAGGACACCGAAGTCTTTCAGGAAATCAACTTGCAGGTGCCTTAACAGGAGATATCGCCATAGCCGATTTCATGGGGGTAGGGACGTCACACGTTTTCGCGGGGGCCGGCTCTCTGCGGGAGTGATACCAAGCCGGGCGCATGCCGGGCGCTCCTACGGGTTGGCTTGTGGAAATTGGGGTTTTGTGAGTCGGCTTTTGACTAGCACAAGCTAGTTGACTGCTATAATATGGACCCATGGCACCGCTATCTGCTGCGTTAACGTCTTCTCAGCCCCACCCTGAGGGGAGAGACCTCGGCAGACGCACCGAAACCACGCACCACGATGGCACCTGTACTCTCCCACTCCTTTGACAGCACTCGCGCCGAGATCGTCGCCGCTATGGAGCAGCGGATTGAAAAGGGCGATCGCACCAAGCTTACCCGCAAGGAGTTGGAGGAGCTGATCGCTATTTTGGTGGCTCGATTAGTGGACCTCAACCAGCGTGATGCGGACACCAAGGGTGAAATCGAAACCCTCTGTGCAGCGGAGCAAACCCTCTTAGAACAAGCCTTTTCTCGCAATTCGATCAATTCGGTCTATTTTCCTCGCTATACAACGGCGATTAAAGCTGCGATCGCCGAGGGGCGCATTCAACTCACCAGTAAAAATTCTTATCCACGCCCATGGTTTAAGCGCAATCCGCCGCCGGGGGAGTCGAGCCAGGGGGTGGACCGTCGCCACTATGCCCTCGACGGCTTTACCTACCCGATTGAGGTGCAGTCTCAACTCAGGGCCGCCACGACTAAAAATGCCAATGCTCGCCAGGACGATCGCCAGCCCGTCGATCTCGATGCCTACCTGAGTAAAATCAACCTCCTGTTGGCCTCAAATGACCCCATCGACTTGATTATTGCGATCGCCGCCGTCACCGGGCGACGCCATACTGAAGTCGTCAGCCTGGGGCAGCTCCAACCTCACGTTGCAGATACGGCTCAGCTGATTCCCCAGGAGCACCCTTACCTACTGCGCTTTACCGGGCAGCAGAAGGCTGCGAAGCCGGCCTACGACCTGTTGACCCTGGTGCCCGCCCAGGATGTTTTGCTGGCGATTAAAAAACTCAGGGCCACCGCTGATATTCATGACTTAGACGGGGTCGCCTCAGACGATCCTCGGATGGAGGCGCTGAACGCTCGGGTTAACCGCCGGGTCGTCAAGGTGCTAGATGGGGTGCTGCCAACCCCCAAGGGGTTTACCAATATTTCAATTCATCGCTGCCGGGCCGTCTATGTGCCAATTGCCCTCCATTATTTTTGCCCAGCCAATATGGCAGAGCAACGCCTGGCCCAGCATCTCTTGGGCCATGTGCTGCTCGACGACACTGCCTCTGGCAATGCCTCGGTGACGGGTCATTACTACCAGTATTATCTGACTCGCCAGGGGAAGCCGCTCACCGCTCGGGGGGTGAAGTTAGCGGCTAGTGGCCCCATTCCATTGCCGCCCGATGAGCTTGACGCACCCGTTGCCCAACCCTTTACCGAAACCCAAGGAGACTTGATCGTGGCCGATACTCTGCCTTCAAAGACGATGACGACGCCAAGCCCGCAGGTTAATGGGTCAAGGGATAGTGACCCGGTTTGGGCAACGATTTCAACCCAGGCGGCGACGATCTCGACTCAGGCCCAAACCATCTCGGCCCAGGCGGCAACCATCGATCGGCTGGCTCGCTCAGGGGGGGGGGGGCAGGGCAACGATGCAGAACTCAAGGCACTCAAGGTCGATCATGAACGACTGCTGGCGATGCTTGACGAACTCAAGGCGATCGCGGCTGACCCCAATCAGCTCCAGGCGGCCCAGCGGTTCTTTGCCTTTGATTTTGACCTTGAGGTTGAGGTTGAGGTCGATGCGCCTACTGGTGACGCGGTAGAGCCACCCGCAGAGGCACCCTCTGTGCCTAGCCCGACTCTGTTGGCGGCGGCGGACCTCTCCGACAAAGCGCAAAACACTAAGCCCTATCAGCGGGGGGTGCGGCTGCTTGAGATTGCCCAGCAGTGGGCTCAGGAACATCCTGAAATGACGGTCAAGTTTTCGGGGGCGTTACTGAAGGCGGTAGGTGTTCATGCTGCTGCGATTAAGGCGATTACCACTGACCTCGAAGATGAGATTGAGATGTTTAATAAGTCTCTGGGCAATGCTTCGCTCAAAACCCATAACAAGGGTAAAACGGAGTCGTTCCTTGCCTTTGCCAAAGCTAAACTCCAATCAGAAGGTCTCTATTATCCCCGCAGCTAGTATCCCCGCAGCTAGTATCCCCGCAGCTAGAGCGAGCAAGACTGCCCTCTGTCCCCGCCAAACGTGACATCGGTCTTCTATGAGCTATCTCATAGAATTGCCCGATTGAATTTGCCAGAGTAAACCCATAACCTGCCAGGTTTGGATCGCAAAGCCCGCGATCGCCGCCCAGTCTGCCCAGGAGACCCACAATGCAATCTCCCCCCCTTGAGCTGAACCAAGCCGCCACCCCAAAGCGAAACCCCCAGGCCTGGTATCGCCCCATCTTTTCGCCGGAGCACGGGGTTTACGTCATGCTGTTGGTCTCCTTCGTGACCGGGGCGACGGCGGCCCAGGCTTGGAGCTGGGCCACCACCCTGGCTCTGCTCTGTGCCTTTTCTGGCTTCCAAGCTGAGCATCCCTGGATGCTGCAAATCAAGCAGCGCAGCAGTTTCAAGCCTCGGTTTTGGGTTTGGGGTGGGTTGTATTCCTGGGTGGCTGCCAGCCTTGCCCTTTACCTGCTGTGGCAGCAGGGATTCTGGTCCTCCCCGCTGTGGGTGATTTATCTGAGTGCTTTTGCGGCCTTTGGGATAGATGGTATAGCAGTGTTTCGCCGGGGGCAGAAGTCTGTTGCCAATGAACTGATTACCTTTGCGGCGGTTTGTCTATCGGCACCCTTTGCCTACCTCGTCACCACGGGTAACCTGGTTCCCCAAGTGGGAGGACTCTGGGCGCTGAATGCCCTGTTTTTCTCCAGCGCTATTTTTACGGTAAAGCTGCGGAAGTCGAAGACCCATTCGGCAATGCCAGGGGGTGTGTTCCATGCGATCGCCACGCTCCTCATCCTGGCCCTAGCCTACTTCAGGCTATTAGATCCCCTGACCGCCTGTGCTTTCGGCGTCGCCCTGGTCAAATTCGGCTTCATTCTCTGGCAGCGTGACTGGTACTGCACGACTAAAATTCAGCGGGTTGCCCTACTCGAAACCAGCATGGCGCTATTGTTCCTGGTGATTGTGGCGCTGTCTCTGCTGCCTGCCCATCTGCCTGCCTAGATAATGGCGTGAAAAATGGGTATAGCTGTGGTCATCTAGGTTAGGACAGAGCCGTCATTCCTGTGGCAACGGGAATCCACTAGCCTGTAATTGCTCTCGAATGGATTCCCGCCTACGCGGGAATGACAGATAGGGATCGTTGCCAGCGAAATGTTCTAATGATGTTGGCTATGGCTATATCAGACCGACTGCAAAAGCTGCTGAATTAAACCCTTTAACACTTTCATTTTGAAGGGCTTTGAAAGGTAGTCATTCGCGCCTGCGGCTAGGCATCGCTCTCGATCGCCGGGCATGGCCAAGGCGGTTAGGGCGACGATGGGGATGTGGGCACAACGAGTATCGCTGCGAATGAGCTGCATGGCTTCTAGACCGTCCATACCAGGCATTTGAATATCCATCAAAATCAAATCGGGGGTCTGAGTTTGGGCCAGCTCAACGGCTACCTGGCCATTTTTGGCGTAGACCAGGCGATACCCTAGAGCCGTGAGGTAGCTAGAAACCGTAGCTATATTCATGTCATTGTCTTCAGCTAGCAAAATGAGCGGCGGCTCGACTGCCGAGTTGGCCGAGTCGGGCGAGGAGACAACCATCACTGGAGACAGGGGGGCCTGGTGGCTGTGTTGCAGGCTGTCGATCGCCTGCTGGAGCTGGTGGCGGCTAATCGGTTTGACCAAATACTCTGACGCACCGAGAGCCAGCCCATAGGCTCGCTCGTCTACGACAGACACCACAATCACCGGGATGGCTTGGGTTTTGGGATCGGTTTTAAGCTGTCGCAGCACATCCCATCCAGACAGATTGGGCAGCAAAATATCGAGAATAATCAGGCCCGGTTGAAACTGGGTCACGTCGTCCATCACCCGATCGCCGCTGGGGCAAATGATGGCTTCCATCCCTTGCTCTTCAAGATAACGAGCGACCAGGTCTGCCGCAGCGGCAGAGTCTTCGATCACCAGGACGCGAGAGTTATGGGTATCGAGCCGGCTGCTGGGGGGGGCTGGGGGGGCGATCGTCGGTAAAGCGATGTCGGTGAGGTAAGGAATATTGAGGGTGAAGCAGCTGCCCTGATTGACCTCGCTGGTTACGGACACCGTGCCTCTATGCAGGTCTACCAACTTGCGCACTAGGGCTAGACCCAGACCCGTGCCATTGTATTGGCGGCTTAAGCTACTGTCGATTTGCACAAAGGGTTGAAAGAGTTTGGCGAGATCGTCTGGGGCAATGCCAATGCCAGTGTCGATTACCGACAATTGGAGATAGTTTCTACTGTTTTGCTGGTCAACGCGAGCCCGGAGGGTGACCTGCCCGCCGGAGGGCGTAAACTTGACGGCGTTGCTGAGTAGGTTGATCAGCACTTGGCGAATGCGTCGTTCATCGACCACGATATCGGGTATGGCCTGAACGCTGTCTAGGCTCAGACCTACATCTTTAGAAAGTGCCAGTTGGCGGACGAAGGTTAGACTCGATTCGCACAGATAGTGAACACTCACTAACGCCGTCTCTAGCTCAAGTTTGTCGGCTTCAATTTTAGATAGATCGAGAATATCGTTAATGAGATCTAGCAGATGGGTACCGCTGCGCTCGATGGTCTCGATGGCCTGCCGCTGGCGATCGCTTAAGCTGCCAAAAACCTGTTCTTTAAGCCCCTCAGACAGACCCAAAATGGCATTGAGCGGGGTGCGGAGCTCGTGGCTCATGTTGGCCAAAAACTCGTCTTTGAGGCGGGTGGCGCGATCGAGCTCGGTGTTGGTTAACAGGAGCTGTTGATTGATTTGCTGGAGGCGGTCTTCGGCCTGTTGGCGCTCGGCTTCGAGCTGTGCCCTTTCGCTAATGTCTAGGTTGATCCCAATCATACTTTTGGGGTTACCCTCAGCGTCGAGCACCACCATACCGTGAGCCTTAATGTGGTGGATGCTGCCGTCGCCATGGATCACTCGAAACTCGGGATCGTAGATGGCTTGCCCTAAGATAGCCTGGTGCAGTAAGGTTTCGGTCGCGGCGCGATCGTCAGGGTGAACGCTGTTGGCCCAAATCTCGTAGGGCACCGAGGCAGCTATATCAGCGGCGGCGGCTCCGTACAGTTCATACATCCGCTCATCCCAAAAGATGGTGTTTTGCTGAATATCCCAGTCCCAACAGCCGATCGCCCCAGAGCTCAGGGCGAGGGCCAGCCGATTGGATAGGTTTTGTCGCTCGAGTTCGGCAACTTTGCGCTCTGTAATGTCTAGGGCTGTCCCAAAGATTTTGGCAATGTGCCCTTGGTCATCCAGTTTGGCTTCACCCCGCGCGTCTAGATAGCCAGTGGTCCCGTCCACCCGGAGAATTTGCAGCTCGATTTCGAAGGGGGTGCCTTTCCTTAGGGCTAGATCAACGTATTCCTGAAGGCGATCGCGATCCTCAGGGTGAATTAGATTGAAATGCTCCGCATAGCCAGGCTCAGGATCGCTGGGGTCAAACCCAAAGATATGGAACAGTTCATCGGACCAGCTCAGTTGGCGAGTGGCGGCATCGACTTCCCAACTGCCCAGATGCACCATGCGCTGGGCTTCTGCCAGGTCGGCTTCGCTCTTGCGGAGTTGGTTTTCAACGGCTTTGCGATCGCCAATATCGGCAAAGTAGCCCACAATTTCGACCGGTACGCCCTGGGTATCGCGCATCAGCCGCAGTTCGTTGCGAACCCAGATGTAATGGCCAGCTTTGTGCAAAAACCGATATTCATGGATGTGCTGCCCCTGCTCAAACAGGGCTGGTAGTTCTGCCAACAGGCACGGGGCATCCTCAGGGTGAAGATGATTCACCCAAAAATCGGGGCAGGACAAAAACTCAGCGGGCGTATAGCCGCTCAGGTTGACAATGTTGTCGCTCATGAAGGTGGTGGCCCCATCCATCTGACAGGTAAAGATCGCCGCTGGGCTAGAGGACAGCACAAACTCCAACTGCCGCTTTAGCATTTGGGCCTCCAGTTCGGCTTTTTTTCGCTGGGAAATGTCCATTTCGGAGCCGATGATGCGGGTGGGGTTACCGGCCTCATCCCAAACGGCCTGGCCCCGATCAAGAATCCACAGATAGTGACCGTCTTTATGGCGCAGGCGATATTCCTGCTCGTAGAAGGCCGTTTTCTGGGCGAGATGATCCGCCATTGCCGCCAGAATGCGATCGCGGTCGTCGGGGTGAATGCGATCGGACCATTCTTCGGGACTGTCGCTCACCTCCTCCTCCGTCACCCCCCGTAGCTCGTGCCAGCGTTTGGTGCGAAAGACCTTACCGGTTTTCACATTCCAGTCCCAGAGGGAGGCATTGCTCCCCTGGAGGGCCAGCTGCCAGCGCTCTTCGCTTTCTTGAAGAGCGGCTGTGCGCTGGGCAACCCGCGCCTCTAGCTCGTGGTTTAACTCTTGAAGGTCGATTTCAGCCTGCTCGCGTTCAGCTTCGCTGCGTTTACGATCGGTAATGTCGCGAATCATAAACAGCACTTCGTTGTCGCCGTTGGCGATGGCGCGCACTTCCTCATACTGCATGCGATCGCCGATCTGAAGCTGCTGCTCATAAACTTGCAGGGTGCGGGTGTCTAAGGCCCGCCGAATGGCGGCTAGGTGACGTTGGGCCACCGCTGACGGCAGCAGATCTACCATCGATTGCCCCAAAGAGTTAACCGTAGGGGGCAGCAGGTCGGTGACGCGTCGGCTGGCGATGTACTCCAGATACACCCCATCGGCCGTCGTCCGGAACATCAGGTCAGGAATAGCCGACAGGATGGCACGGCTCTGGGCCTCACTCTGACGCAGCCTGTCTTTGGCCTGTTTGCGTTCCCGCAGGGCAGCCTGCTGCTCGGTGATATCGCGAATCATCAACAGCACTTCATGGTCGCCAATGCAGATCGCCCGCAACTCTTCGTGGCGAAGCCGATCACCGACCTGCATTTGCTGTTCATAAACCTGTAACTCTCGGGTTTCTAAGGCGCGACGAATGGCGGCAAGCTGGGGTTGGGCCAGCTCCGGCGGCAGCAAATCGGCGATCGCCCCGTCGGGGGTTACCAGGGCAGGGTTAAAGAGGTTGAAGCTGCGATCGGGGCCGATAAAATCGAGATAGCGCCCTTCGGCACTCACCCGCACCAAGAGATCGGGAATGGCGGCAAGAATCGCCCGCTGAGTAGCCTCGCTCTCGGCTAGCGCGAGTTCTGCCTGCTGGCGGTCGGATTCACTGCGTTTGCGATCGCTAATATCGCGAATCATCAACAGCGCTTCATCTCCGTTGACAGGGCTAACCCGCACCTCTTCCCAACACAGCTCGCCATCGATTTCAATCTGCTGCTCGTAGATTTGAACGGTCCCTGTATCGAGAGCTTGTTGGGCCATCTGGACTTTCTGCTCAGCTAAGGTGGGGGGCAGCACGTCGTAGATCGTGTAGTTAGAGAAATCTGGGGGAGGCAGCAGCACTCTCTTAACCGACTCGCCCCTCAAAATGCCTAAATATCCCCCCTGGCGATTGATCCGCACGAGCAAATCGGGAATCGCTTCGAGGATGGCACGATTGGTGTCTTCAAGGGTTTTGCGAGCGGTAATGTCGCGCACGATCACCAGCACTTCGCGATCGCCGCAGACGTTGATTCTGACTTCCTCCGTGCGCAAGGTGCCGTTGATCACAATCTGCTGGTCATAGATTTGCAGCTCTCCCGTCTGCAAGGCCTGCCGAATGTACTCTAGGCGTTGGGCCGCTAACTCGGCTGGCAAGATCTCGTCGCCCCGTTTACCCACCAGATCCACCTGGCCACAGTAGAGTTCGAAGTCCGCAGAGCCCACGCGGTCGAGATAGACCCCTTCTGCTGAGGTGCGGACGACCAAGTCGGGCAACGCCTGAAGCAAAGACTGATACTGGGCAGCGCTTTGGCTGAGGGATGTGGTTAGCTCCTGCTGGTGAGTGAGTTCAGCCCGCTGCCCCTGAAGCGCCTCCCACAGGTGGGGTTGCAAACTCGCGCGGGTAATCACCCCCGCCAGCGCCCCCTGATCGTCCACTACGGCCAGACAGTCGGTGGCAGACTGCTGTAAGAGCCGTGCCGGAATCGAGATATCGTCGAGATCAGACTGCCGCACGCTGACCACTGGCGTCTGCATCACCTCAGCGATGGTCAGTTCAGCGAGCGATCGCCCCTGGGCCACCAGCGGCAGCAGCGCGCCCTCAGTAAAACTGCCGATCAACTTTCCCTTGTCAATGATAAAAATACAGGAAAATTGCGGTTGACTATTTCCCATTAACCGCACGGCATCGCTCACCGATGTTGTGCAGCCTACAGAAGCGGTAATGTCAACAAACGCGTGACGCATACAAGCAGCTAATGGGAAATCTATGTTTAGTTTAGTTTTCCCAGAACCTGAGCAATAAGATGTTTTCGATATCACATGCATCCTGGGTTGGTAAATTCATCACGCTGACGGCTAGCTGGTCCATTATTACCGTGCAGACAAAAATCCACGGTGGACATCTCGCTTCAGAATGGACTCCCACTTACGTGGAAATGACGTAGACACCGGCAAAAGTGGGATGAAACCTATGTATATACCTCTTGTGACCTGTATTTAAAGACACAGAATTTACTTAGTTACTTAGGGATATGGCTCACCCAAATTGCTGCACTGTATTTTTTATTGTTTTGAATAGGACTTTAAAATAATTAATGGTCTTGCTCTATCGTGTCTGGACCTCTAACGTGTAATGCAGTGCCTTGAACGCAGGGCTTTAATCTCGATGGGGCTACGACCTGTCATAACAAGTTGTAGCCCGATCAAGGCTCGTGCCGCTCTATTTTTCACAATGTCCTATGCAGAGCTTGCATAGGATGACGACCTTTGTGCGCTCGGCCAAGTGGCTGAGGTGCGATTGCTAAAGCAGTTTAGTCAATGCTCCCATGGCTACGTCTCAACCCTTTTCTATTCTTGTTGTTGACGATGAACCTAATAACTTTGAAGTAATTGAAACGCTTCTGTCCATAGAAGAAACTGCTTTGGGTGAGACCCAGGACTATCAGCTGCACTATGCGGCCAGCGGAGCGGCAGCCCTTGAACTGCTGACGTTATTTCAGCCCGATGTGGTTTTGTTAGATGTGATGATGCCGGGCATGAGTGGGCTGGAGGTCTGCCAGCGGATTAAAGCCATGTCGCAGTGGCAAGCGTTGCCCATTATTATGGTGACCTCCCTGACCAGTAAGGCCGATTTAGCTCGCTGCTTTGCTGCTGGGGCCGATGATTTTATCAGTAAGCCCGTTACCGGTCTTGAGTTAAATGCCAGGGTGCGATCAATGCTTCGCCTCCATCGGCAGCATCAAGCCTTAGCTAATTTTAATAGTCACCTTGAAAAGATGGTGCAAGAGCGCACGGCCCAGCTTCAGGCGATGATCGCCCAGGATGGTCTGACCCAGCTCTCTAGCCGCACCTTTTTGCTCCAGCAGCTGGCCGAGATGCTGCGGGCTCAATATTTCTCCTTTGCGGTGGTCTATTTAGATTGCGATCAGTTCAAGCTGGTCAACAGTGCCTTTGGCCATAGGGTTGGCAATCAGCTGCTCTTGGCGATCGCCGGGCGTCTGCAACAGCTACTGCGGCCCGGCGATACGCTGGCGCGGGTAGGGGAAGATGAATTTTGTTTTTTGCTGCGCCAGATCGATAGTGAGAGGGCGCTTGAACCCTTTATCCAAGCGGTACTTCAGAGCTTTGTTAGCGCCTTTGAGGTGGGTAACTGTGAAATTTTTATGACCGCCTGCATTGGCATTGCGCTGGGTAACAGGGCCTATCAACAGGCCGAAGAACCGCTGCAAGATGCCGATACAGCGATGTATAAGGCCAAACAGCGCGGCAAAAGTGGCTGCCAGATCTTCGATCGCCAGATGGCTATGGCTATGCTAGAGCGCCTGACCCTAGAGACTGACTTACAGCGTGCCCTCAACCATCAAGAGTTTGTCGCCTACTACCAGCCCATTATCAATCTGCACACCGAAGCCCTGTGCGGGTTTGAAGCCCTGGTGCGCTGGCAGCACCCCAGTCGGGGGCTAGTGTCACCCAACGACTTTATTCCCTGCATGGAAGAAACTGGGCTGATTGTGCCCCTCGGCATCGCGATTTTGCAGCAGGCCTGTGCACAGCTGCTGGCCTGGCACCAGCAGGGGCATACCGACCTCACCATGAGCGTCAACCTGTCGGTGCGCCAGTTTGCCTCGCCCACGCTGCTGGCCGATATCGACCAGGTTTTAGCTGAGACGGGTCTTGACCCCACCTCCCTCAAGCTAGAGATTACCGAAAGTGCTTTGCTCGAAAATGCTGAGACGGCCATCGGCATTATGGCCCAGCTGCGATCGCGTCAAATCCACATCAGCGTCGATGACTTTGGCACCGGGTATTCCTCCCTGAGTTCGCTCCACCGCTTCCCGTTGAGTGACCTAAAAATTGACCGCTCCTTTGTCAGCCAAATGGACGAGAGCCAGCGCAATTTTAAAATTGTCAGCACCATTCTTTCGTTGGGTGATCAGCTTGGGTTAACGGTTGTGGCCGAGGGCATTGAGACTCGCCAACAGCTTGAGCGGCTGCAACAGTTGGGCTGTCAACTGGGGCAGGGATATTTGTTTAGCCAACCCCTCAGCGCCGATGCCGTTGAGAGGGCGTTATGGCTTGGCTAACTTGCGTTGGCCTCTAGCCAGTCATGGCGTTGATCGGGGCAACTGTCGCTAGCCCATAGGGCCACAGCACGATGGCTAGCAGGGCGCGATCGCCCGTGTCGTGCCTGAGCGCCATTACCCCTGAGCTTGAACCCTGTTTGGTTACCTCGGTTGAGCGGGTCGCGTGCTATGCGTTCCTACGGGTTGGCCTTTTGAGTAATCTAGGGCTGGAGGCTACTGGAAACGAGAGTGGCTAACCTGGCGATGCCGTTGGCGATCGCCCCTTCATTCAGCTCCGTAAAGCTAAAGATGAACTCATGGCCGGGGCTTTTTCCCAGGTATTGAGGGGCCGCTGAAATCAGGCCAATACCGACCTGCTCTGCCCGAGCGATCAACTCTGCATCGGGGAGGGTGGTCTGAAACCGCACCATCATGTGCAGTCCAGCCTTGTCGCCCAGAATGGTGGCGCGAGGGCCGAAGTGAGTCTGCAACGCCGTCACCATGGTCTGCCGTCGCTGGTCGTAGAGCGATCGCATCCGGCGAATGTGGCGCTCCAAATGCCCCTCAGCGATAAAATCTGCCAGCACCGCTTGCTCTAGGGTCGGCACCTGGCGATCGGCCAGCCACTTGGCCCGACTGAAAAGTTTTACTAGTTCCAGGGGCAGCACCATGTAGCCAATCCGCAGGGCCGGAAACAGCACCTTCGAGAACGTGCCCAGGTACAGCACCGACTGCCCGCTACCCAACCCCTGCAACGCCGGAATGGGCCGCCCCCCATAGCGATACTCGCTGTCGTAGTCGTCTTCGAGAAGTAGAGCACCCTGGCGCTGCGCCCAGGCCAGCAGCGCCAGCCGACGCGGCAACGACAGCACTGCCCCAGTCGGGAACTGGTGCGAAGGGGTGACGTAGACCAGTCGAATGGAGTCGGTCAACCGGGCCAGGGTGTCCACATCCAGACCCTCTCCATCCACCGCGATCGGATGCAGGTTGGCTCCCTGGCTGGCAAAAATGCGGCGGGCGCTGAGGTAGCTGGGTTCCTCTAGGGCCACAGTGTCGCCGGGGGAAACCAGGAGTTGGGTGGCTAGGCTGATTGCCTGCTGGGTGCCGTTGGTGATCAAGATCTGGTCGGGGTGGCACTGCACGGCGCGGGCCTGGGCTAGGTAGGTGGCGATCGCTTCCCGCAGCGGCCCATAACCCATAGGGTCGGTAGCGTAGTCGAGCCAGTCTGCCCGCCGACAGTGGCGCGACAGCAGTTGCCGCCAGATTCCCAGAGGCATCTGGTCGAGGGCGGGGCGACCATAGCGAAAGCTAATCGGTGTACTGGGTTCTGGGCTTGGCCCAGCAACCAGCTCAGCCAGACGTTGGCCGTAGGCGGAGAGCACCAGCGGTGGGGGCGACTCAGCGTGAACGGGCTTGGTGCTGTGGGCATGGAGTAGGGTTTCGGGCAGTTGGTCGCCCACGTAGGTGCCGGAACCAACCACAGTTTGCAGATAGCCCTCGCTGAGTAACTGGTCATAGCTCTGGGTGACGGTGGAGCGGGCCACGCCCAGGCTCTGGGCCAGGGCGCGGGTCGAGGGCAGGCGCTGACGAGGGGCGAGCTGGCCCGTGAGAATCTTCTGCCTTAGGGCGGCATAGATCTGTTGGTAGCAAGGCACCGAGCTTTGGGGGTCGAGCAGCAGAGTGAATTCCATGGGGCCAAAGTGGACTGGTCAGTTGCATCAAAATTGGCTCTTGTGGGCTACCAATCTGCTGCCTATGCTAGGCGAAGACCTGCTCAAAGCACCACCCATCCACCCATCCACCCATGAACTCCCCCACCCCCCGCACCCAAGTCAAGCGCCTACCCCAGCGCGCCAGCTACGACCCCCAGCCGGTCTACGACATTCTCGATGAAGGACTGGTCTGTCACCTGGGCTTTGTGGTCGAAGGGCAGCCCTTTGTAATTCCCACCGCCTATGGCCGATTGGATGACCAGCTCTACATCCACGGCTCTCCTGCCAGCCGGATGCTGCGCACCCTTGATCAGGGGGTGGAAGTGTGCCTAACGGTGACGCTGCTCGATGGGCTGGTGCTGGCGCGATCGGCCTTTCACCACTCCATGAACTACCGCTCGGTGGTGCTGTTTGGCACGGCCACTCGGGTAGATGACCCGACTGAAAAGCTGACGGCATTGAAAGCGTTTACTGACCATGTGGTGTGCGATCGCTGGGCAGAGGTGCGTCCGCCTAATCCCCAAGAGTTGGCCGGTACCCTGGTGCTGGCTCTGCCGATCGCTGAGGCCTCGGCTAAAGTCCGCACTGGCCCCCCGATTGATGCACCGGAAGATTACGCGCTGCCAGTGTGGGCGGGGGAGATTCCGCTGCGGCTGACGGCGGCGGCTCCGGTGGCGGATGATCGGTGTTTGGCACAGGTTGAGGTGCCGAAGTATGCGGTGGCCTATCAGCGAGCCAAGTAACTTGAATAGATAGACTGGTCGCCTCGGCATTGTATGCATCGTGGCCGATCCAGAGGGCGATCGCCCTCTGGATCGGCACGGCTACCAGGGGTGAAACCCTTCAGGATGCGATCGCTGGGAAACCAAAAGCGGCATAATCGATTGAGCTGATTTTGGCTTGGACTGGCTAGAGTGCTGTGGCCTAGAGGGTGTCCAGTTAATCCCTGCCCACAGCGGAGGTGCCCATAGCAGAGGTGATAAATGCCAACTATCTATGACTGCATTGTGGTGGGGGCTGGGTTGTCGGGGCTGGTTGCAGCCCGCAATCTCCATCGGGCGGGGCACAGCGTTTTGGTGATTGAGGCGCAGGAGAGCCTGGGCGGTCGGATGGTGGGTCGGCGGTTGCCCTCGGGCCAGTGGATTGACTATGGCGGGCAATGGGTGGGGCCAACCCAAGACCGGTTTCTGGCGCTGCTGGATGAGTATGGGGTCCGTCGTTTTCCCTTTGCCGTTGAGGGTAAGAAAGTGCTGGTGTTCGATGGCGTCCGGTACGAGTTTGACGGATTTTTTGAGGGTTTTCCCGAAGGGGAGCCGCCCCCAGTCAGCGAGGCCGAATGGCAGGATGCGATGGCGGCCTGGGCGCGGTTTGAAGCGCTGGCAAAAACCTTGCCCCCCGGCCATCCCCGCCGCAATCAGCACACCCAAGCGCTAGACCGTCAGACCTTTGCCCAGTGGATTGACGCCAACACAACCACGGCCTTTGGCCACTGGTACTTTGCCTATATGGCTCGGACAGTGGGCTTTTTAGGCCCCGCAGAGCCGGGCCAGGTCTCGCTGCTCCATGTGCTCTGGGGCCACACCTGCGCCTCCCAGGCCGAGTACCCCGAAGCCGCGCTGATCTGCGGTGGGGCGGGCCAGATGCCCGCCAAGCTGGCAGCGGAGCTGGGTGAGAGCATTCGCCTGGGGGAACCCGTTCTCCGCCTTAACCACAGTGACACGGGGATTGAGGTTGAAACTACTAAGGGTCGCTTCGCGGCCCAGTATGCCGTTGTGGCCATGCCCCCCCATCTGGCTGGGCGGATTTTTTACGACCCGCCCCTGCCCCCGATGCGGGCCCAGTTGACCCAGCGGGTGCCAATGGGCTGTTGCGCCAAGGTACTGGTCTCCTACGACCGACCTTTTTGGCGGGAGCAGGGGTTGGCGGGGCTGGCGATCGGCGATTGCCCCTGGGTTGAACTCTGTGCCGATAGCTCTGACCCCGAAACCGGCGTGGGGGTGATGGCGGCCTTTATCGTGGGCGATCGCTATGGCGTTTGGCAGGCCCTGGGCGAAGGCGACCGCCGGGCAGCTGTCCTGGGCGATCTGGCGGGCTACTTTGGGCCAGAAGCCCTGTCGCCAGTGACCTACGATGAAATTGACTGGCCAGGCAAACCCTGGACTGGGGGCGGCTATGCTGCTTTCATGCCCCCTGGAGTATGGACGAGCTACGGTGAGGCCCTCACTGCCCCGGTCGGGCGCATTCACTGGGCCGGCACAGAAATGGCCGATCGCTGGCCGGGTTTCTTTGATGGTGCCGTGCGCACCGGGGAGGCGGCG
Organism: Nodosilinea sp. E11; assembly: GCF_032813545.1. Classification (NCBI taxonomy): domain Bacteria; kingdom Bacillati; phylum Cyanobacteriota; class Cyanophyceae; order Nodosilineales; family Nodosilineaceae; genus Nodosilinea; species Nodosilinea sp. E11. The sequence goes on along the minus strand of NZ_CP136520.1, from coordinate 145,180 downwards.
GCAGCGGCGATCGATGCCCTGCTGGGCAATGGTTAGCGTTGTGGGAGCCCAGGAGAAGCCTCCCCTTTGGCTTAGCAGCCTACTGGGCAGGGCTATAGCTCACTCTAAAAATGACTAATGGTGGGCGATCGCGTGGGCGATTGCCTCTACACAGTGGCCGATGCTGCTCCCTATACAGTCGCTGGAAGCTGCCGCAATGTTCTGTCCGGCATGGCCAACGGCATCTCCCGCAGACTGAAAATCGTCCCCATCGAGGACACCCACCTCGTAGCAGGTCAAATTGGTTGTCGGCAGCGGCTTCTTGGTTGGTCTGCGCCGATTGCGGTAGAGGTCTGCACTAAAGTAGCTCAGCCCGATCGCCGTCGAAGCGCCAATTACCAGGGTTAGCAACGACATTGCACCACCTCAACATCGGTATGACCCAATTCTAACCTCTCCTTGGTAGGGGAGAGGGGTAGGGTAGCTGGAACTGAGATGCTGCAATTCTCAAGTTCAGGTGTACTATTGAGCTAGTGCATTCCTATCCCCGATCGTCCGTCGAGGCAACCATGGTCAATTTGCTGCTGATCGAAAGCCCTGGCAAGGTGAAGAAGCTGGGGCAAATTTTGGGTTCGGGCTGGGTGATCAAAGCCAGCATGGGCCATGTGCGTGAACTGGCCAACGATGGCGAGGATGCCCTCGGTTTTGATCTGGGCGCAGACGCCATCGACTGCCGCTACCAGCCCCGCGATGACCGGGCCAAAAAAGTTTTGTCAGAACTGCGCCAGGCGGTCAAAGCCGCCGACTGTGTCTACATCGCCACCGACCCCGATCGCGAAGGCGAAACCATCGGCTGGCATCTCCAGCAGGCGCTCAACCTGAAGCATCCCCGGCGGGTAGTCTATAGCGAAATTACCGCTCAGGCGGTGCGGGCAGCGATCGCACGTCCCCGCACCCTCGACCAAAGCCTGGTGGCCGCCGGTCGCGCCCGCGACTGTCTCGATAAGCTGGTGGGGTACAAGGGCAGTCGCCATGTGGTCTGGCCCCTGAACAACGGGGCGAAATCTATGGGTCGAGTGCAGAGCGCCACCCTGCATTTGCTCTGCGTTCGGGAGCGGGCGATTCAGGCCTTTGTGCCCCAAGATTATTGGAGCGTGTGGGTCACCTACGGCGAAGGGTTCAAGGCCTTCTACCGCAGCAGCCCCAAGCCGCAGCGGAAACCGGGTAAAGATGCCGAGGATAAGGGGGCCGAGCATGAGTCTGAACGGGTGACCACCCAGGAGCGGGCGGATGCCTTGGTGGCGATCGCCCGCACCCACCCCCACCAGGTCCTCCAGATCGAGGGTAAGCAGGCCAGTCAATCGCCCCCGCCCCCCTTCATCACCTCCACGCTCCAGCAGGCGGCGGGCTCCAAACTGCACTTCAGCCCCGAGCACACCATGAAAGTGGCCCAGGCCCTCTACGAAAAGGGCCACATCACCTATATGCGCACCGATTCGATCGCCCTCTCGGCTCCCTTTTGCGAGGCGGTGCGCATGTACCTGGAGCAGCACGACCCCACCAACCTGCCCCGCCAAACCACCCGGCACCGGGCCGTCAAAGGCTCCCAAGCCGCCCACGAAGCGATTCGCCCCACCGACGTTAACCACCTGCCCCAGCAGCTTCAGCGCGAACTCTCGGCCGAGCAAGCCCGCCTCTACGAACTGATCTGGAATCGGGCGGTGGCCTCCCAGTGCGCCCCGGCCCGCCTGCGCAAAACCCGCATTGTCACCCAGTCTGGCGATGCCTATTGGGAAGCCCGAGGCCAGGTGCTAGAGTTTGCGGGCTACACCCGCTACTGGAACAACCTCAGCGCCGATGCGGTATTGCCCGCCCTGAGCCAGGGGCAGCCGCTCCAACTCGACCAGGCCCAGGCCGATGCCAAGCAAACCCAGCCGCCGCCCCGCTACAGCGAGCCGAAGCTGGTCAAGCTGATGGAACAAAAGGGGATTGGCCGCCCTAGCACCTATGCCCCGACGATCAAAACCCTGCAACAGCGGCAGTATGTGGAGTTGCTTCAGGGTAAGCTACAGCCGACGGCTCTGGGACTGGAGCTAGATGGGGCATTGGAGAAACTGCTGCCCGACCTGATTCAGCCGGAGTTTACCGCCCAGATGGAGACGGCTTTGGATGCGATCGCCACGGGTGACCAGGACTGGCAGACGTATTTGCTCGATTGGAACCGGGGTTACTTTGCCCCGGCGATCGCCCAAGCCAAATCCCAACTTCTTTTCCTACCCACCTTTGCCGAGCAGCCCCCAACCCCGGGAGCCGTGCCCTCTCATCCACCCTCAGTCACCCGGGCCAAGCCCACCACCGGGCAACCCACCAAAACCCAATGCCCCACCTGCGGCGAGGCGATGACCAAACTGCCCTCCCGCTCCAAAAAGATGAAAGCCAAGCACTTCCTCAAATGCTCTGGCCCCGGCTGCGGCACGGTGATGTTTTGGAATGCCAAGGCCAAGTGTTACGAACTGCCCCAGGCCCAGCGCCAGGCCCTCCATTCAGACCTATTCACCGACCACCCCTGCCCTGTGTGCGGTGCCCTGCTAGAGCGCTACGCCTACAGCAAAGACGGGCAAGACAAAGTCATGCTGCGCTGCTCCATGCTTGAGCACCGCCGGGGCAAGTGCAAGGAGGTGGCCTTCTTCCAGAGCCGGGGGGAATTTTGGTCGCCCAAATTTGGCACCTTGAAGCTACCGACCCCCAGCCCTTAGCGGCTTTCTAGACCGGGCACGATCAACCGTCACTCAACTTTTCCCTCTGCTTTATTCACCTTGCAATGATAATCATTATCAACTCACCTATAATTAGCCAATGATGGTTATTCTTTAGGGGAGGTGTGGCTATGGTCGCTGCTGACGCACAAAGCACGGTTCCGGTGACGGTGTTGACGGGATATTTAGGGGCGGGCAAGACCACGCTGTTGAACCGGATTCTCACCCACGAGCACGGCAAGAAGGTGGCGGTGATCGTCAACGAGTTTGGCGAGGTGGGCATCGACAACCAGCTGGTGATCGATGCTGACGAAGAAATCTTTGAGATGAATAATGGCTGCATCTGCTGCACCGTGCGCGGCGACCTGATTCGCATCATCGCCAACCTGATGAAGCGGCGCGACAAGTTTGACCACCTGGTGATCGAGACGACGGGCTTGGCCGATCCGGCCCCGGTGATTCAGACCTTTTTCGTCGATGACGAGGTGCAAACCCAGGCCAGCCTCGATGCGGTGGTAACAGTAGTGGATGCGGGCCACATCGCCCAGCACTGGGAGGCGGACGAAGCCATTGAGCAGATCGCCTTTGCCGACGTGATTTTGCTGAATAAAGTTGATCTAGTTACGGAAGCAGAACTGGTGGCCCTAGAGCAGCGGATTCGGGGGATGAATGCGATCGCCACGATTCACCGCACCCACGCCGCCGAAATTGCCATGGACACCATCCTCGGCGTCAACGCCTTTGACCTGGGCAACGCCCTCAAGATCGACCCCGAGTTTCTCAGCGAAACCGCCCACGAGCACGACGAAACCGTCGCCTCCATCGCCCTGGTGGAAACGGGCGAGGTCGATGGCGACAAACTCAACCAGTGGCTAGGGGCATTGCTGCGCGATCGCGGCCCCGACATTTTTCGCATGAAAGGCATTCTCAACATCGCTGGCGAAGACTGCCGCTTTGTCTTTCAGGGGGTGCACATGCTGTTTGAAGGTCGCCAAGATCGCCCCTGGCGATCGGACGAAACCCGCAAAAATGAGCTGGTGTTTATCGGGCGAAACCTCGAAGAAATGGGGTTGGAGGAGTCGTTTAGGGAGTGTTTGGCCGGGTGAAGGAGTTAAGAGTGAAGGGTAAAGGGTGGAGGGGTAATTTTTAATTTTGGTTGTTTTTTCACCTCCCCACGTCTTCACCCCCCCACGTCTTCACCTCCCCATCCCATCCCTTCACCTCTTAACTATCAAATGCCCAAACCCCTCCTCACCCCCACCTGGCAAACCCTGCTTGCCGACTACGTAACTGCGATCGCATGGCTGCCTGACGGCTCTCGGCTAGCGGCCTGCTCGGCGGCGGGGGAAGTGGTGTTGTTTGACGCCAGGACAGGGGCATCGGTGGCCTTGCGAGAAAAGCAGGGCTTGTCGGTGGATGCGATCGCCTTTTCCTCCGATGGCCAATTTTTGGCGGCGGGGGGGCAAGATGGCGCGGTGAGAATTTGGCAGATGGCAGGGGATGGGCCGACGCTGGTGACTGAGCTGGAAAATTCTAGGGTATGGGTGGACCGTTTGCAGTGGCATCCGCACCGGCCAGAGCTGGCAGTCGGTCTGGGGCGCTACGTCCAGGTGTGGGATGCGGCAGCGCAGATGGTGATAGCGACGCTGCATTTTGAGGCGTCGTCGGTGCTGGATCTGGCCTGGCACCCCAGCGGTGACTTCTTGGTATTGGCGGGCAACCAGAGCGTCAAGACCTGGCGACGAGAGGACTGGGATGACGACCCCCAGGTGCGTGAGACGGGTGGGGCCAGCGGTGCGATCGCTATCTCCCCCGATGGTCAGTACCTGGCCTCGGGCAACAATGATCGCACCCTGCTGGTGTGGGAGTGGCACAACCCCTACCCCTGGCAGATGCAGGGGTTTCCGGGCAAGGTGCGGCAGTTGGCTTGGTCTACGGCTAAGGCCCAGGGGGGTGCGCCGTTGTTGGCTTCTACCAGTGCAGAGAATGTGGTGGTGTGGGCCAAAGCCGAGAGCGATGCCCAGGGCTGGACCTCTCAGGTGCTGGATTTGCACAGTGGGGCGGTGAGGGCGATCGCGTTTCAGCCCCAGTCCACCCTCCTGGCCTCGGCCTCTGAGGATAGCTGGGTCTGTCTATGGCAAAAGGCCACGCAGGCAGCCCAGGTTTTGGAAGGGGCTACGGACGGGTTTTCGACCCTAGCCTGGTCACCCCAGGGCAAGTACCTGGCGGCGGGGGGCGATGGGGGGGAGGTGATGGTCTGGGGGCAGGCGTTGATGGGTAAGGGGTTTGGGTAGGGGGAACGGTAAACGGGGTAAGGTTTACGGTGCCAGGTAGGCGGTAAGCGGTGCAAGGCTTGAACCCTATACCTTTGACCCCAGGGATTCGTGCAGAAATTCTGCTAAATAATCAGCACAATAAATGCGTTTCCGTCTGCCAGGGGCGGGGCACTGGGGTGTGGCAGGCGTTGGGCAGGTCGGGTGCATAGATTGCAATGCGGCCCTGGGTCGTGGGTTCTCCGGTGTTGTAGCCCACAGTAGGTCTGGATTTTATGGTCGGGGGTTGGGGGTGGGTGTCGGGTTATCGGGTGTCAGGTACCCGGAACCCGATTAACCCACCCCTGCCTCTCCTAGGAGGGGATGCCGAAACCCGATACCCAGAACCCGATACCTTGCACTCTTATTGACTTAAATTCTCAATAATATATCCCGCCATAGATGAGAATTTTTGCCAATAAGCAATATGTTAGGTTATGTGGAGATGAAGTGTTGCTACGCAGAGTTAGGCTTTGATTGGCAGGCTGGGTGGAGGCTTCTGAGGCTCAATGCCTAGGGATCGGTACTTCATCTGCCTATCTATTGACATTTGATCTTAATAGCTTTGGCTTGGGTATGCTATTGGTTTTTCTTCCTTAGATAGCTGTTGCCATGGGCTTATGTCATAGCAGTCAACTCGTTTATGCTAGTCAATGGCCAGGTCAAGAAATGGCCCAGCTACTTACTCGTGATTGGCCGAGTTGCTGCGAAAAGGATAGCCTTAGACACGAGTAAGTAATCGCACCCTCTAGCTCCCCTTTTTTCTATGGATAGGCGATTGACTGATGCCCAATTGCAGCGTCTAGTTGCTGAAGTCCAGCGACTCTCCGATCGCCACCAATCGGAGCTGGGTACCCAGGACGTGCAAGATATTTTGCAGCAGCTTGACCTGTCGCCCGAGTTTTTAGACGATGCCCTGGTGCAGCTCAAGCGCCAGGATGCTCTGGTGGTGCAGCAGCGGCGCAGGCGCAGGCTAATGGCCGGGGTGGTGGGAGTGGTGGCCCTGGGTCTGGCCAGTTGGCTATGGCTGGGGAGTCGACAGCAGCAGCAGCTCGCTCAGGTGGTGGCCCAGGGCGATCGCATTACCCTGAGCCAGGATGACGGCGGCAATCTCAGCCAGGTGACGCCCCAGGCGGGCGGCAGTGAACTGGTCTACCGCATTACCCTAGCTGACGCTCCGGTGGGTGAGCAGCTGGCCCTCTCCTGTCGCTGGAGTGACCCCAGCGGCCAGGTGGTGCACCAAAACCAGTACCGCACGCAGACGATTACGACCCCGGTGTGGCCCACCTACTGCCGCTATACCGTTGGCCCTGAGTCGCCCAAGGGAAATTGGACGGTAGAGGCGTTTTTGGGCGATCGCCAGCTCAGCGACGCCACTTTTACGGTGGATTAGGGACTCTATGGGATGGGATGCGATCGCATCAACAGCAATCCATCCCCAGGGCTGTCTCGGCTACTGGGGCTACGGCGATGAAGCTGCTCTGGGCCAAACCCTGAGCGAGCTGGTGGCCCAAACCGAGCTGAGCGACTGGCAGCGCCGGGGTCTAGTCACTCCTGGGGATAGTCGAGTTGCCCTATCAGCCTCTGGGGTGAATGCCGATGCCTGGGTCACGGTGACCGCTGACTGCCTCACCTTGGGGCGCGATGCCTTTGGCCGCATGCCCCTGTACTGGATGCAGCGCGACCAGACAATTTGGTTTGCCTCGCGGCTGCGATGGCTGCTGCCTCTGGTGCGTGATCAGGAAAAATTACCCCAGGTCAACCTGGCGGCGCTCTACGGCTATAGCTGCTTTTCCTACGTGCCAACGCCCCTTACCCCAGTGGCAGGAGTGAGGGCGGTGCCAGCGGGCATTGAGCAAACTTGGGGGGGTGACGGCGCGGGGCAGGTATTTTCTCCCACCAGCCACAGTCTGGTGAACTGGCGCGAAAGCCCGACCCAGCTAGAGGATGAGGCGACGGCGATCGCCCAGCTTCAGGCCTTGCTCAAAACCGCTGTGGAGCGCCAGATTGGCGATCTGGGGGATGAACCGGTGGGGGTGCTGCTGTCGGGCGGGCTGGATTCCTCCATTGTGGCGGCGCTGCTGGTGCAGGCGGGGGTGCGGGTGCGGGCCTATACCCTCGATTTTGGCGAAAATGGTTTACCGGAATGGCCCTACGCCGAGCAAGTGGCCCAATTTCTGGGGATTCCGCTGGTCAAGGTAGAGGCGACGCCTCGCCGCATTCGCGAGGCTATTTCAGCTACGGCGATGGCGCTGGAGCTACCCTTTGGCGATGGGGTGACGGTGCCCCTGTACCTGCTCAACCAGGCCGCCAGCCAGGAGGTGGGGGTGATCTTTAATGGCGAAGGGGGCGACCAGCTGTTTGCCGGGTGGACGAATAAGCCGCTGATTGCCGCCAGCCTCTACCAGGCCGATCATCCTGAAGGCATCGAACCCTTCGCCCACCAGTACCTGCGCACCTTCCATCGGTTGTGGGGCTGCGAGGCCCAGGTATTTCAGCCTGCGGTGCTGGGCGAAATACAGACGCTGAACCCTGAGGACTGGCTGTACCCGGCCCTCGACCCAACGGCGGCCCAGGGGCTCTTACATCGGCTGCGGCGGGCGACGCTGATGCTGAAGGGGGCGCAGAATATTCACCCTCGGGCGACGAATTTGGCACTGGCTCAGGGGCTGAGGGTGCGATCGCCCTTTTGCGACCCCGACCTGGCCCAGTGGACCTTTGGCCTGGCCGGTACCCTGTGCCTGCGGGGGGCCTGCGAGAAGTACATTCTCAAACGGGCGGTAGAGCCCTGGCTGCCCGCCGACATTGTGTGGCGACCCAAGCGCGGCATGGGGGTGCCCTTAACCTTCTGGTGCTTGAATGAGTGGTGGCGCGATTTGGGTCAATGGCTGAATCCTGGGGTGCTGGCCGCCGAGGGGATCTGGCAGGCCGATCTCGCTTTTCGTACGGCCTTAGGCGACCTCAGCGGTACCATTCAGGGGCGGCGGATTGGTGAAATCCTCTGGCTGCTGGTGATGTGGCAGCAGTGGCGATCGCAGGTGCTGGGCGAACCTTTAGAAAATCCGCTGTGGCCGCACCCGTTTTGGCTACCCCCCCGAGTTTGGAGATACCGCAAGCGATGGCTCTAACTACCCAATCCAGTCCCCAGGTTATCCCCATGCCAGCGGCGTTTCAGCCCTCGGCGGCGCTGGCGGCAGACCTGCTGCGGGTCTACGGGTCGCCGCTGTATGTCTACGACGGCGATCGCTTCCAGCAGACCCTGCACTCCATTGCCCAGGCCATTCCCTACCGCCGCACCCGCGTTCACTTTGCCACCGTCACCAACGGCAGCGTAGCTCTGCTGCAAATTGTGCGGGCTGCAGGCTGGGGGCTGCACGCCAACACCCCCGGCGATGTTTACTTGGGGCTGCACGCCGGGTTTGAGCCGGAGGCGATCGTCTACAGCGGCAGCAACCTCAGCGGCGACGACATGGCCCAGGTGTTGGCCTGGGGCGTCGCCACCCTCAATTTGGATAGCCTGGCCCAGCTTGAGCAGCTCTGCGAGAGCTATCGAGCCCTGGACAGCGCCGCCAAGCCTCCTTCCCTACGCCTGGGGCTGCGCCTTAACGAGCCTGTCTTGACGGGCGACAGCCGCATTGGGGTGCGCCCTGAGGACTTTGCGATCGCCCAATCCCTCGTCACCAGGGCCAACGAATCTATGGGTGCTGCAAACATTCAGCTCGGCGGGCTGCATTTTTACCGGGGCACGGGCACCAACGCCACCCAGGCCTTTACCCAGGTGATTGACCGGGTGGTGGCGTTGGGGCAGCAGCTACCCGACTGGGCCTATCTGGATTTTGGCGGCGGCTTTGGCCACCCCTACCGCCACGGAGGTGCGGCCTTTGACTGGTCTGAGTTTGGTCAAGCCATCACCGCGAGGCTAAACCCGCTGTCGCCGCCGGTGGAATTGGTGATTGAGCCGGGGCGGGCGGCGATCGCCGGCTGCGCTGCCCTACTGACCACCGTAGTCTCGGTGAAATGGCAGGACGACAGGCAAATTGTCGGGGTCGATACCACCGTGGCTAACCTGTCGGTGCCCTCCGTCCACGGCGGCTACCGCGAGATTGTGGCCCTGGCTCCCGGCTCAGATTCCCAGACCTACGCCACCGATGTCTGCGGCAACACCACCTACTCCCGCGACTACCTGGGGCGCAATTGCCAGCTGCCAAAACTGGCTCCCGGTGACACCCTGGCCATTTTAGATGTGGGGGCCTACGGCTATGCTATGGCATCTCACTTTTTGCACCGTCCCCGCCCGGCAGAAGTTCTTTTGGAGTCGGGACAGCACCGCCTGATTCGTCAGCGCGAGAGCTACCAAACGCTGATTCACAATCAAATTTTTTAGTCTCTATTTTTTAGCGTTTAGGGCAAAGGAAACGGCCATGAAATGCATTCAATGTAATGCCGACAACAACCTCAAAGATCGCACCGCCAACCAGGGCCGCTGTAAAAACTGCAACCATCCCTTTGCCTTTGAACCCACCACCATGGATGTCAAAATCCGGTTTACCGATGGGTTCTTTGCCAAGGCGCTGGCCGACATTTCGGCCAATGACACGCTATATTTCACTCCCAAACAACTGCTCTATCTCTTAGAAAAACGGCTGGCTCGCAAGGCCGCCCTAACCGCTCGATCGGCCAAAATTGGCGGTGGCGCTGTCTTAATCTTTGTGGGCTTTGTAACGGCGGTCTTTGGCATTGGCCTGGTGGTGATCGCCATTGGTCTGTGGTTGCTTATTTCTGGCCTGCGTTCGTCGGCCCGGCGGCCCCAGCTCCGAGGGTTAACTATTACCGAAACGATGGTGAATACCTGGCTCCAGCAGTGGCAGCGAATTAATGGATCCTCGACCAGGCTGTTATCTGCCCCCAGCGCCGCCCAACCCCTCGCCCCCGCCGCTGAGGATGTGACGGCCTACAGCTTTGACCGGGTGCTGGTGTGCGACAGCGGGGCGATCGCCCAACTTTTGATCGCCAACAACATTCACTTTGAGCACAACTGCGCGGTGCTCAGCATTACCGGCTACCCCCAAACCATTTTTGCCACCACCATGGCCATGCTGCGCCGCAACCCAGACCTACAGGTGCTCGCGCTGCACAACTGTAGCCCCCGAGGTGTAGCTCTAATGCACGAACTGCGCACCAGCCCCGATTGGTTTGCTGAGAATACGCCGATGATTGTTGACCTGGGCCTGCTGCCGCGACAAATTGAGGCGGCCCGGCAGCAGTCCTACATTCAGACTTCGACCGACTCGGCCCAGGCGGCTACAACCATGTCAGCCGAGGTGCGGCAATCCCTGTCGGAGGCTGAGCTACAGTGGCTAGAGGCGGGGTATTTTGTCGAGCTAGAATCGTTTACTCCCCAAAAGCTGATTCAAATCGTCAGTCGCGGCATTGCTCGACTACAAAACCTGGGTGCCGCTGATGATGACAATTTAATTTTGATGGGCGATACCGGCGATCGCAGTGGCACCTTGATCTACACCTCCGACAATTTTGGTTGACTGATACCAAATCCTATGTGGCTATCCCCGATTGGTAGGGGCATTGCACTGCAATGCCCCCACGAGGGCCTGTTTAACTCGGGGTTTTTCCGATCGAATTGCGTATGAGAAATAGTTTTCCAGCGGTGGGCATTGCCCACCCTACAATGGTTACAGTTACTGCAATGCCCCTACGAAATGCCTGTTTAACTCGCGGTTTTTCCTGTCGGATTGCGTATGAGAAATAGTTTCCCTGCAATGCCCCTACAAGGTGCCTGTTTAACTCGGGGTTTTTCCGATCGAATTGCGTATGAAAAATAGTTGTCCAATGGTGGGCAATGCCCACCCTACAGCGGCTACAGTCGCTGGGTTGAGACTGGTATCTTCTTTAATAAAGTACTTAATACCAAATCCGAGTCCCATAACCCCGATTCCCAAAAGGCCAAACCGTAGGGGCAAACAATCGTTTGCCCTGCTGAATCGGGGGTAGCCAAGGAGGATTTGGTATAAAGGGTTGATTGCCGTAGGGTGCATTCGCGAAGCAATGCACCAATAGAAATAATGCAATTGGTACCTCGTTTTCTTGCGCGTCCCTTACCGCTGTTTGAGGTTGACTTTCAGCCAGATTTCTAGACTGACCAGCAGCCATAGTTTGACCCCGTAGCGTCGCCAGGGGTCGCCCTGGTAGTTAAGCCAGTCTTTAATCAGCGCTTGATTCAGGTAGGGGGCGATCGCCGCCTGCCGACTCAGCAGCAACTTCCTCGCTGCCCGCTTCCATTCGCGCTGAAACCCGGCCTGCACCGGTACCATCATGCCGCTCTTGGGGCGCTTGAGAATCGCTTCGGGCAGCAGGTCGGCCACCGCCTGCTTGAGCACAGCCTTTTCCTCCACCCCCGACAGCTTGTACTGGGGGGGAATCGCCATGCTCAGCTCGACAATGCGCGGGTCAAACAGGGGCGATCGCCCCGCCACCCCGGCGGCGCGGGTGAGGTTGTTGACCTTAGTCAAAATCTGGTCGGCCCCTTTGAACTTGATGTTCAGCGCCATCAGCCGATTCAGGTAGCTGGCTGAACTGTGCAGATCCTCGGCAAAGCAGTAGGGTTCGTGCTGCACTGCTGCCCACAGATCGGGCTTGAGGAGCTGGGGCAGGTCGGCGGCACACTTGCGAAAGGCCAGCAGATAGGCCTGAAGTGAGTCTTGAGGGCTGATAGTGCCGTAGAGCTGGTTGATCAGCATCGGCTGGTTTTTGGGGCCGCCAAAGCAGGGGTCGCCCCCTTCGCCGTTGAGCACGACCTCGACCTGCTGCTTTGCCAGCCGCCCTAGCAGCAGGTTGGGCACCGTCAGCGGGTCGCCAATCGGGTCGTCGAGCCAGGCCGTGGTTTCCGGCAACTCCTCCCACATTTGGCGCAGGGGAATTTCGAGAATGTGATGCTCGGTGCCGCAGTGCTGGGCTACCAGGCTGGAAAACTCCAGCTCGTTGGGGTACGGGTCACCAAAGTGAATGGAGTAGGTGTGGACAGGGTGAGCGTGAAACTTGGTGGCCAACGCCGCGATCGCGCTGGAGTCGAGCCCGCCGGAGAGGAAGACGCCCACCGGAGCGTCTGGCAGCGAGTCTTGCACAACCTGGTCGAGGTGCGATCGCAGCCGCTCCCCATGCCATGCCAAAGATTCTTCCTGGCTCTCCGTCTCCAGCCGTTCCTCCAGGTGCCAGTAGAGCTGGCTGGCATCCCCCGGCCAGGTGAGCCGGGTGCCGGGGCGTAGCTCGCGCAGGTCTTGCCAGAGGGTGCGATCGCCCGGTACAAAGGCGCAGCACAGGTAGTCGCGCAGGGCGATCGGGTCAAGCTCGTTGGAGCGGTAGGGGGCCAGCGATCGCAGGTCTCCCGCCGCCCAGCGAGTTGAACCCTGGACGGTGTAATACAGCGTTCTGGCCCCCACCGGGTCGCGCCCCAGCTCCAGCACCTGCCGCTCCCGATCCCACACCGCCAGGCTAAAGGAACCCACCAGCTTGGTAAGGGTTATGGCCTGCCACCGTTCCCAGGCGGCAGCTACCAGTTGAATATCGGACGGTTGCAGTGAATGTTCTAAGGCTAGCTCAGTGAGCAGCGATCGCTGATCCGAGAGCCAAATATCCCCAACGACGACGTAGCGGCGGGAGGGGCTGAGCGCAAGCTGCCTCTCAACGGTCTGGGCTGGGTTGATGGCGAGCGCCAACGGCCCTTCCTGCCAGGTAGCATCGTCCAAGTGGGCCGCTGGTCCCCAACCCACACGCCAGGTTGAGGCAACGGGTAATGGACAACTAATAGGCGATCGAGAAAACCGGAGCATAAAGCCAAGAACAAATGGTGTAAAACAGTGCCGCGATGTAGACTCCAGAGTTTTTCCAAAAACTCCGGGGTCTGTGGCTTTGGGGAACAGTGCTTAGCGCTGAATGGTTACTCTAGCAGCACCGTTTTGGTCATGATTACCATCCACTGGTTGGGTTTGGTGGCGGGGCTGGCCTCGCCCTGGGGCACGGGGATGGGGTCGCTCCAGTCGTTGGGGTCGGCATAGCCGATCGCATGGAGAATTTTGATGGTGCGGTCTATGGCGGCGAGGCTGCCGTAGAGCAGGTGCCGCACTTTCTCGGGCGTTAGGGGTCGGGTGCCCCCGCTGGCTCCAGATTGGGGCGGCAGCGGCAGGGAACCGGCCTCTAGGTTTTCGTTGGGCTCAAGATATTCAAACATCGGTTCTGTTGCCTGTGTTGTTTGCAGTGAGCAAGCCCGATCCCGCAAGTCCCCTCTTGGGAGGGGTTAGGGGTGGGTCTAACCCAATCAACTAAACGACTTACTCGCGGTAAGCAACGGGTTTGTTGCCAAGACTGACCCACCCCGCCCGGCGGGCACCCCTCAGAGGAGGGGAAAGGGCTGAGAAAAACAGAAGCCTAAGGAGCTTCCGCTGGATAAGACCGCTGTGAAGGTGCTTATCCGTCACATGTGCTGGATAAGCACCCCAATCTCCTGACTTAACTCTCATATGTGCCGGATAACACCCTAAAACAAAGGGTTTATCCAGTACATATGTTGTTTAATACCTTAAGATTTGGGTGTTATCTCGTAGATTTGCCAGATGATATCGGAGGTGTAGGGTCTTATCTAGCAGATCTGAGACTTAATACATAGTTATCTTGCTCCGTCTTCGGGTTGGGGCAGTACAGTTAAGCCATTTGTGAGGTGTTCGGCATTAGGTAAGCGGTAATTGTAGTTTATGAACTTCGATCAAGCTGATTTTGAAGTGCGGTGTGAGTGGGGTGAGAAGGGCATTTCGTAGTTAGCTCCAAGCAGCGATGTAGTTGTCATTATTGACGTTCTTTCATTTTCAACTTGCATTGATATTGCTAACAGCCGAGGTGCGATCGTTTTCCCCTATCAGTGGAAAGATGAATCTACTAAAGCGTTTGCCCAATCTGTTAGCGCGGAAGTTGCAGAGGAGCGTGGTGATAACCGTTATTCGTTATCTCCAGCTTCATTGCTTGCCATTGATTCAGGAACTCGTCTAGTCCTACCCTCTCCTAACGGATCATCTCTGAGTTTGGCGACAGCCGGAACTCCAACTTTAACTGGATGTTTGAGAAATTGTAGAGCTGTTGCTTTGGCTGCGATGAATTATGGGCAGCGCATTACCGTGATTCCAGCCGGGGAAAAGTGGCATGATGGCAGCCTTCGCCCTTCGTTTGAAGATTTTATTGGGGCAGGTGCGGTGATCAGTTATCTTAGAGGGAAATTGTCACCGGAAGCGCAATTAGCAAGCGAAGCATATCAAGGTCTTCGTCAATCCCTAGAACAGTTGATAAGGCAATGCGGTTCTAGTCGAGAACTGATTGAGAGAGGCTTTGAGCAAGACGTTGATTTGGCATCAGAGATGAACATCAGTGATTGTGTTCCTACGTTAGTTCATGGAGCTTACGCAAATCACGCAAGATAACAAGTCGATTTGGGATCTGGTGCAGTATCGTCGCCTGGGGGCCACCGACGCCAAAATTTTGGAAGCCTACCCGCAGCTTACAGCTATTGACTTAGCCAATGCCTGCACTACGCCAACATCTATCAGTCTGAAATCGAGGCCGCCATTGGTGAGAACGAGGCTGCTTAACCATGGTGCGGCTTTACGCTGACGAACAGTTTTCGTTAATTGACTCATCCACTCATCTCAATGGCTGCGATCGCGCCAAAGGCAACCAGCGAAACATAGCCTGGTGCAGGCCCACCGCCCAAGCGATCGCCAGCAGCCAGCCCCCCAAAACATCGCTAGGAAAATGCACGCCCAGGTACACCCGACTAACGCCAATGGCCAGGGCAAACAGGCCCCCCAGCCCGATCAGCCAGGGCCGTCGGGGGCTAGTCCAATTGATCAACACTAGGGCCAGCACAAAGGTCATCGAGTAAGTGGCGTGACCACTCGGAAAGCTAAAGTCGCTAGGGGACACCATACCCTCCCACAGGTCGGGGCGCACCCGGTGCCAGAGCAGCTTGGTGTTGAGATTCAGCACTGCACTGCCCCCGGTTACCAGGGTCAGGTAAGCCGCCACTGGCCAACGTCGCCGTACCAGCGCCAGGGCAATGAGTACCCCACTGGCGGGCATGACTCCCCAGTAGGTGCCCAGCTCGGTGGCGATCGCCACGCCCCGATTCAGCTCTGGGGTGGCATAGCGGTGCAGGCGCAGCAAAAAAGCTGCATCCCAGGCGGGCAGGGTAGGGTAGACGGCAACCAACAGGCCCAGGGCAATGAGGGCCACGAGGGCGGTGAGGGCGGTGAGTAGGCCCCAGGGGGTAGGGGTAGGGGCTGATCGTTCCATACTTCTTACCTTATCCACCCATCTGGCAGCCACGCATCTAACGTCGCCATTAAGTCACCGTTGAGAAAATCGGGCATCTCTAGAATGTGCAGCTGAATCAGCGCCACGATCGCCACTGTGTAGACCGTCGACGTGATCAACCCATTGCGAAGCGATTGACTTGTAGAACCCTGCCCGTCTTTTTGCAGAGCGGTGACGGCCCCCTGCTGCATCAGCACAAAGCCCACTACATTGGTCAGCCAGTAGCCTACCCCGGTCATCGGCACCAGGGCATCGGGCCAGGGGCGGCTGAAGAGGTAGCCAAAACCCAGCGCCAGGGGCAGGTTGATCACCAGATCATTCCACCAGCAGAGGGGCGAGAGCAGGTAGCCCACCACCACCAGAGTGCCACCCCACAGACGGCGCAGCCAGGATGTCGTGGAGTTAAACACACTTTTTGCTTCGGGGGTGGTGTTTGGCTTGGTCTCTGACTCGATAAGTTGCAAGGGAAGCATCCTTGGATAGTTGAGTTGGTGCAAGGGGCAGGTCGAGGGGAGCCCAGCCAGCCCGGTTTTGACCAGCCTAAAGGCGTTGGCAGTTAGCCTGTGCCTAGGTAGATCATGGGAAAGCGTGGTCAGTTTTTCACCCACCTGGGGAATGAGATGGTCAGGCGCAGCCGCCAGCATACTCTGGTGGGTTCTGCTAACACGCTATCTAATCTACGCCAAAAAAACTGGGGTAAGGCGGCTGGTATTTAGCAAGATATTGACCCACAAACCCCTGGGCAAACGGCATTTGTCCAGGGGTTTGTGGGTTAACCAAGCAGGATTTGGTGTCAGGGTTGGTTAAAACCAGGGCTGCTCAACCCCTAGGCGATCGCCTGAGAGTAGTTTGGCGACTCTTCAAAGGTGCGCAGCAGCTTAGCCCGCAGGTAAACCCGCTGCTGGGGCTGAATAGCTAAGGTTTTGTACTGCTCACGGTTGATGTGGGCGGTTACGGGCTGCCCATTCTCTAGGTTCAGCTCCAGACGAATCGTCCAGCCCAGGTGAATGATGTGATTGATGGTGGCGGGCAGGCTGCCATCGGCGGGGGTTGTAAATACTTCAATGTCGTGGGGGCGTAAGAATACCTGGCCCGCCCTCTGGGGCGTCTCTTGGTGGTGCGACTTCCAGGTGTGGTCGGGGGAGAGCACGTTCACAGCCCCAATGAAGCTCATCACGAAAGGAGTGGCAGGGTTTTCGTAGACTGCTTCGGGGGTGCCCACCTGCTCGATCTTGCCGTTGCTCATCACCACGATTTCGTCGGCAATTTCCATCGCCTCTTCTTGGTCGTGGGTGACAAACACCGTGGTGACGTGGACATCGTCGTGGAGGTGGCGCAGCCAGTCACGCAGGTCTTTGCGCACCTTGGCATCGAGGGCACCGAAGGGTTCATCCAACAGTAGCACTTGAGGCTCGATCGCCAAGGCGCGGGCCAGGGCCACCCGCTGGCGCTGGCCGCCGGAGAGCTGGGAGGGGTAGCGATCGCCCAAATGACCTAGCTGCACCAGATCTAGCAGGGTATCGACCCGGTTTTTAATCCGCTCCTTGGGCCATTTTTGCAGGTCTAGGGCAAAGGCCACGTTCTTGCGCACCGTGAGGTGCTTAAACAGGGCGTAGTGCTGAAACACAAAGCCAATCTGCCGATCTTGCACCGACTTATAGGTGGCGTCTTGGGCCGAGATATAGATTTTGCCGGTGTCGGCGCTCTCCAGGCCAGCAATCACCCGCAGCAACGTGGACTTACCCGAACCCGACGGCCCTAGCAGTGCCACCAGGGAGCCGCTCTTTACCTCTAGGTTAATCGGCTCTAGGGCCTGGAAGTCACCAAACCGCTTAGTTACGTTTTCTACTCGAATTCCCACGGGTTATCTCCCAAAACGTGCAATGTGCCGTCAACCAAGTGCCAATTTCACAGAACCCGCCCCGAATCTGCTACGCCACGGCGGGGTGAACCGTCCTGCGCCCCCAGCGTGACCTACGGCCAGACTGCGGTGAAAGACGGTGGGGCGTGATTGACAACGCTAAACAAACCTGTGAAACAAACCTACCTCAGGCGCAAGCCAAGTGCAAGTTATTTGAATCTAAGATCTAAACCACGCTGCAAAATCATGTAAATGAATTTCATTTTGATCTCGATTTAATTTCAAATTTCTATGATACAGTCGGTAGGCAATCACCGAAAATCCTACCGAGATACCGTAGATTAAGGAGAAGCCGTTTATGACATCACCTCGTAACCCTGAGCGCCCATCCGCCCAAGGCCCGCTCAGCATTTTTTCTCAATTAACCCGTGGCCTGGGGGGTGGTTCTGTGTCTCGCCGGTCGGCGATTTTGTTTGTGGCTGGCTTGGGGCTCTCTGGGGCGATCGCCGCCTGCGGTAGCACAACTTCGGGCACCGCTCCCAACGATGGCGACCAAGCTGCGCGGCCTGACACCATTGATGTCACCCTGGTCAGCTTCGCTGTGACTGAAGCCGCTTACAGCAACATCATTCCGCTGTTTGTCGAGTACTGGAAAGAAGAGACTGGCCAGACCGTGCGCTTTGACCAGAGCTACGGCGGTTCCGGCAGCCAAACCCGTGCTGTAATTGATGGCCTAGAAGCCGACATTGTTGCCTTAGCCCTGGCCGCCGATACCCTTCAGATTCAAGAAGCTGGCCTAATCGAGTCTGGCTGGGAGCAAGAAACCCCCAATGGCGACGGCATTGTCACCTCGTCCGTAGGCGTCATTGTGACCCGTGCAGGCAATCCCAAAAACATTCAGGATTGGTCTGACCTGGCTCGTGACGACGTCACCTTTGTCACCGCCAACCCCAAGACCTCGGGCGGTGCCCGGTGGAACTATCTGGCCCTGTGGGGAGATGTCTCTGAAACGGGTGGCACTGAGGAGCAGGCTAAAGCGTTTGTTACCGATGCCTACGCCAACGTACCGGTGCTGCCTAAGGATGCTCGTGAGGCCACCGACGTGTTCTTTACCCAAAACCAGGGTGACGCCCTGATTAACTACGAGAACGAGGTGAAGTTGGCGGCCCTCCAGGGGAATGAGCTGCCCTACGTGATTCCTGACAACAACATCTTTATCGCCAACCCGGTTGCGGTGGTCGATACCTATGTCGATCAGCGGGGCACCCGCGAGGTGGCCGAGGCATTTGTCGCCTTTCTCTTCACCCCCGAAGCCCAGCGGGAGTTTGCCAAGGTGGGCTTTCGCCCGGTGATTCCTGAGGTGCAGCAGGAGTTTGCCAATGAGTTCCCTGAAGTACCCAACCTGTTCACCGCCGAAGACTTTGGCGGCTGGGGCCAGATTCGCGAAGAGCATTTCGCCGATGGCGGCATCTTCGACCAGATTCAGACTGCCATTGCCCGCCGCTAGGGTGCATGGGTAGATCCCAGGGTTCTTCGGTGGGAAAGCAAGTAATATCTGCTCCCCCCAAGAGAACCCTGGGATCTGGGGCTGGCGAAGAGATCCCAGGGTTCTTCTAACTGAGCCAGGTGACTATCTGCTGCCCACAGAAGAACCCTGGGATCTGGGGTTGGCGGAGAGATCCCAGGGTTCTTCTGGCTGAGCCAGATGACTATCTGCTGCCCACAGAAGAACCCTGGGATCTGGGGCTGGCGACACCCCAAGTGATGAAATTCTTACCTCTGTTCTCGTTCTCACCGTTGAGCCATGACCCTTGCTTCCACAGAGTTCTGTCAGTTTAATCGGCCCAAAACTGTGCTGCAAAAGGTGTCTATCCCCTGGATAGTCGTCTTTACCCACATGTCTGTGATTCTGCTGCTGCCGCTGGTGGCGCTGCTGCTGCGGGCGCTGGTGCTCAACCCGGCGCAGTTTTGGGCGCTGGCCACTACCCCCGTGGCCCTGTCCACCTACAACATCACCTTTGGCACGGCCACTGTGGCGGCGATCGTGAATATGTTGATGGGCACGCTGACGGCCTGGGTGCTGGTGCGCTACGAGTTTCCAGGCAAGCGATTTTTAGACGGCATCGTTGACTTGCCCTTTGCCCTGCCCACGGCGGTGGCGGGGGTGACATTGGCCACGGTTTACAACCAGAGCGGCTGGCTGGGCCAGTTTTTTGCTCCCTTCGGCATTCAGATTGCCTTTAGCCGGGTGGGTGTGGCGATCGCCATGATCTTTGTCTCGCTGCCCTTTGTAGTGCGCACGGTGCAGCCAGTGCTGCAAGAGGTCGAACCCACCATCGAAGAAGCGGCTTGGTCTCTGGGGGCATCGCAATTTGACACCTTTTGGAAGGTGATTCTGCCACCAATCATTCCGGCTATTTTGACTGGCACGGCCCAGGCCTTTGCCCGCGCTGTGGGCGAGTTTGGCTCCGTGGTACTGATTGCCGCCAACATTCCCTTTCAAGATTTGATCGCGCCGGTGCTGGTGTTTCAGCGGATAGAAGGGGCAGATATTCCGGGCGCTACGGTGATCGGGCTGGTGCTGCTGCTGCTTTCGCTGATTTTGCTGTTGATTATTAACCTGTTGCAAGCCTGGGGTCGCCGTTATGACGCTTAACTTAGATGCTCAAGTCCCCATGGGGGAGACTACGGTGCAGCCAAAAGCCCAGCGCGAGTGGGCCAAAATTGGCCTGATTTTGCTGGTCTTTGCGTTCTTTACCGTAATTTTGATTGTGCCGGTCATCTATGTGTTTGTGGGCGCATTCAAAAACGGGTTAACGGGCTTTTTAGGCACGCTGTCCAGCCGCGAATTTCTCAACGCGCTCAGGCTGACGCTGATGGCGGTGGCGGTGGCGGTGCCCTTAAACGTAATTTTTGGCCTTTGCGCTGCTCTGGTGATCGCCCGCAAAAGTTTTCGGGGCCGCACCTTTTTGCTCAGCGTCATCGACTTGCCCTTCTCGATCTCGCCGGTGGTTGCCGGTCTAATGTTGGTGTCGCTTTACGGTCGCCAGGGGTTGCTCAACCCGGTGTTGCAGGCCATTGATCTGAAGATCATTTTTTCGTTTCCCGGCATTGCCCTGGCCACAATTTTGGGCGGCATGCCCTTTGTCGCCCGCGAGGTGATTCCGGTGCTTGAAGAAATTGGTAGTGAAGAAGAAGAAGCCGCCAAAACCCTGGGGGCCAGCGGCTGGCAAACCTTTTGGCGCGTCACCCTGCCCTCCATTCGCTGGGCGCTGGTCTATGGCATCATTCTCACCACCGCCCGGGCCATGGGTGAGTTTGGCTCGATCGCCATTGTCTCCAGCAACCTGATTGGCCGCACCCAGACCCTCACCCTGTTTGTCGATAGCGCTTACCGCAACTACGACTCCCAGGGGGCCTTTGCTACGGCGGTGGTGCTAGCGGGTATGGCGGCGTTAACCCTGGTGATCAAGCAGGTGTTAGAACACCTCTATGCCCAGCGCCACACGGTGAAGTAGCCCCTGAGCGGGCCGAGAAGATCATGACTCCTCAGCGTTATCTCCCTGGCCTCTATTTAGCAGTCGATTTTATGAGGTTCTATTCTTATGGCGTCTATTTCTCCCGACTACGGCCTTGAGTCGCTGCACCTTAAAGATCCCAAGAGCCGGGTGCAAACTCAGGTCAAAATCCGTATTCCCAAAGCGCGGCACCCCGACCCGGTGATCTCTAACCTGATCAACCGCTACGGCCTCAAGGTAACTATTCTGGGCGCGCTACTGGGGGCCAACGGCCAGGAAGATGGCTGGTTTGACTTGGCGATCGAAGGTTGCGCCGCCACTATCCACGAAGCGCTGCTGGATCTAGTCGAGCTAGAGGCCGATCTGTGGTTTGACACTGACGCCGACGATGGCTACTAAAGTTAGGTTTTGGTTTTGATAGCAGGGGAAACAAGGTCACGCTGGGTTGTGGCCTAGCGTGACTTTTTCGGGCTGGTGCTGGCAGCTGGGCAATAGGGCCTTTTGGGATAACCGGGCTACCCAGCACTACGCGATCGCAGACTACGGCCACCAACTCCGCCGCGTCCAGCGGGTTACCGTCGGCGTCGAGTTGCCCGTCAATGTCGAGGGCAACTCGAGCTGTTCCAGCTTGATCTGGCTACAGAGCTTAGCAATACCATTGCGTTACTGGGGTATAACAAGGGTTGCGAGCGACAATGGCAGAGTACGGAATCTACAGCACCCCATGGCAAAGGCAAAAAGCCCCAATTTGGCTTCAAAAACGATTGAAACGTTGACGACCCAGAGCTTTTTGTTCCGTGGCTTAGAGCAAGACCCGCTGCTCACCGACCTAGACCCCGATGGGCTGACCGTTGAAAAGCTTTATTCCAACCGTCCGGTTTACACTGCCTTTCGCCCCCACAGTTGGCAAGAGCACCTGTACGTCGTCGTCGATGGTGGCCCGGTGATCATGCGCAGCACCCCCCTCGACCGGGTGACGGCCCTCACCTATCCCGGCGGTTGCTTTGGCATGCGTAGTTTGCCCGTGGGCGTGGGCGCAGCGACGCGGGCCTTCCCTAGCTTGGTGGAAGCCTATAAGACGACTAACGTGGTCAAAATACCGGTGCAGGTGGTGCAAGATCTCTACGATCGCAATGAAACCTTTCGCGATCGCTACACCTTGCTATTTGAGCTGCGCGAAAAGTTTCAGTACCACCTGCTCAATTGCAGCACCTACCCCCCCCAGGCGGTGGCGGCGGTACTGCGGGGGCTGATCTTTCAAGAGCGCAGTCTGGGTGCCCAGCCCCAGGGCAGCAAGCCCGAATACGTATTTGACCTGCCCATCGACCTGATTGCCCGCGCCTGCCAGCTCAACCACCGCACCGTGGAGCAGGTGCTCAAGGGGCTAACCAAGGCGGGCTACATCAAGACCGACAAGGTGGCCGAGTCAACCAGCGACCTGGTGAAGGTGGTTGACCCCGAGGGGCTTAAAGAAGTCTACGGTGCCACCCGCGATAAGGTCTCTTGGTGGCCGCTGAAGTAGATGGCTTAGGCGAATGCTAGTCTGAGCCCTGATCACTCACCTTGGTATTAGATACAGGACCGAAGCATCAAGCTTCGCCCTTGGGGGCTAAAGATAGCCCACTTCACTCACGGCTGCTACAACATAGGCCCAGAAGCGCGTCGGGTCGTTACCTCAGTCCAGTTCACCAACGTTCCCAACCGTTGAATTCGCTCCATTAGGGGTGGCGTTTCTGGTTCGCCCAGGTTGTAGACCTGGCCGGCGGCGCGATCGTCGGTGACTGCTAATGCGATCGCCGCTGCAATATTGTCTACATAGGGCTTCCTGAAAAAGGCTAAGAGGCTTGTAGGTTGGAGTGTTCAGAGTGGATCCGAGGTGATAAAGTGCAAGGAAAATCGCCCGATAGGGCCAAAACCCTTGCACCTGATTGCCGATGTACCGCCGTCTTAGCCCAGGCCAACTGAGTTTTGAAGACTTCTATTTGCCGTTTGGGGGCAAACTCTCCGGTGAGAACCGCTGGGTGAAACTGGCGGAACTTATCCCCTGGGAGGCCTTTGAATCGAGTTATGCCGAGCAGTTCAGCGAGAGCCAAGGAGCCCCAGCCAAATCGTTTCGCATAGCATTGGGCGCACTGATTATCAAAGAACGGCTGGGCACGACTGACGCCGAGACGGTAGAGCAGATCCGCGAGAACCCGTATTTGCAATACTTTCTGGGATTCCATGAGTACAGCGACCAGGCCCCGTTTGAGGCCTCAATGCTGAGCCACTTTCGGCAGCGATTGAGTCTGGAGTTGGTCAATCAAGTGAATGCTCGAATCGTCGAGGACGCGTTGGCGGCTGAGCGGGCTACGCCTGCGGTCCAGCCCGGCGAGACGGCCGCCGAAAGCCGTGCCTCGCAGACCCCAGTTAAGGCGTCATCAGCCTCTGAGCCGTCCTCATCAAACGAGTCAGATGATGAGGATGAGCCACCACCACCGAATCAGGGCCAACTGATACTTGATGCCAGTGTGGCTCCGGCTGATATTCACTATCCCACTGACCTGCATCTGCTCAATGCGGCCCGAGCCAGCAGTGAACGCATTCTCGACTATCTCTATGACGCGATAGCACAACCGAGGATGCGCAAACCCCGGACCTACCGGCAGCAGGCGCGTCGCGCCTATCTCAAGGTGGCGAAACAACGCCGCGCCACTCGACGACACATCCGGAAGGCTATCGGTCAACAACTGCGCTACCTACGCCGCAACTTGGGCCATATCCGACGGTTGGTGTCAGGTGGGGCACCCTTAAGTGTCTTGCCTCGCTTTTGGTACCGACGTCTGCTGGTGATTCAGGAGGTCTATCGGCAACAGTGGCATCTCTATCAACACCGGCAACGGCGTATTGAGCACCGCATTGTCAGTTTGGCTCAGCCCCATGTGCGCCCTATTGTCCGGGGTAAAGCCGGAACTCCGGTCGAATTTGGGGCCAAAATTTCGATAAGCTGCGTATCGGGCTACTGTTCCCTTGACCGCCTCGATTGGGAGGCGTATCACGAAGCCGCTGACTTACCCCGCCAGGTGGAGCAGTACAAGGCTCGCCACGGCTATTATCCTGAATCAGTCCATGCCGACGCGATCTATCGCACTCGTGTCAATCGCAGTTGGTGCAAGGCCCACGGCATTCGCCTCAGTGGTCCACCCTTAGGACGACCGAAGGCAGGGGCGAGAGCTGAGGTGGACCGGCAAGCTCAAGCCGATGCCAAGATTCGCAATGCCGTCGAAGGCAAGTTTGGCCAGGGCAAGCGGCGGTTCAGTTTGGCTCGGGTCATGGCTAAGTTGGCCCCTAGCGCTGAAACCGCTATTGCCATTACCTTTCTGGTGATGAACCTGGAGCGCCGTCTCCAGGCGTTGAGACTCCTTTTTATCGCTATCTTGGCGGCCGTTGTCTCGCCAAGGGGACGTCGAAACCGGGGGCGATCTCGTTGGATTGACTCAGCTACCAGGGGGTGGCTGAGTCTTCTCGCTCAGGCAACCCCATCGCAGCTCTGTTACCCAAATTGCTGATTTTTTCAGCAAGCCCTACATAGCCGTGGGAAAACCGCCAGTGGGCCTGTTTCTCATCGAGTAAAATAGGCTGCTGGTCAAACATCTGCTGAAGATAGGCGAGAAACCGATGCTGCTCATCGCCAGGGCCATATACCGCTTTGAAGTTGGGAAGCTGATGGCGTGTGCCATGGAAATGTAGAACTGAATCTAAGTCGCTGGCAGTGGTGCTGCCTCGGTGAAACAGAGCAACTTGATGCCCCTGCGCCATTAATTGGTGAGTGACCCGAGAACCGATAAAACCTGTTGCTCCGATGGCAAGAATTTTCATACTATGGGACAAAGGAAAGTTGACTTACGTGACCTGCGGCAATTTGCCAACGGTTGTTGCGCTGTAACCAGACGCGAGTAAATCGATAGACGTCAGAGAACGTTTGATCGTTAAGAATCCCTTCGATTTCTGCTTGTAAGGTAACGATGATACAATCGCGACTAAGCGGATGAAGTTGGCGATCGCTAACTTCTAATTTTGTAAATCGAAAGATCCCAGAGCGATGCGCTTCTAGATCTTGTTCTTTGTTGCTCACACCCCCTGTGTGCATGGTCCAGACCAAATCGTCAGCGATAAGATCGTCTAACACAGCAATGTCACTGTTAAGCATGGCTAGCCGCAGTTTTTCTTCCAGGCCTTCAATCAAGTCGGTCGTCATTGGATACGTTGCCTCAACTTGGAGTTTAATATCATTCTCCATTCTTTAGACGGCAAAAGAAAGCCGATCGCGCTTCAGTCGCTAACAACAGTCGGCGACTGATCATTACCAGAATCTCAACTTTAGATTAGGAAAATTCTCTCTCTTTTCACCGTCTAATTCTTGCGGTACTATCACATTTCTGCGATGAGTTGCGAAAGGCCTTTATTAGTTAGTTGAATGGAAGTGGGTCTCAAGCCAGTCTCCCTCTAGCCGAGACCAGCCAAGCTTTGCACACAGCACAGCCAAAAAGTATGAGGAGCAAACCGATGACGGCGATCGACGATCTGAGTCCGCAGCGGTTCTACCACGGTACAAAAGCCGACTTGAAGCCGGGAGATCTGATCAAGTCCTGCAATCTTCCAGAGATTGGCAACCAAGAGGCAATGGAAACCCATGTCTACCTCACTCCCAATCTGGATGCAGCCATCTGGGGGGCAGAGTTGGCGGTCGGCGAAGGTCACGGTCGGGTCTACATCGTGGAGCCGACCGGTCCAATTGAAGCTGCCCCCGCACTGACGGATCAGAAGTCTCCAAAGCATCTGTCGATGTCATACCGCTCCTACGAACCGTTGCGGGTGACGGGCGAGGTAACAGAGTGGACTCTTTATCACGGCACGCGGGCAGACCTGAAGCCAGGAGACCTGATTGAACCTGGTTATCGCTCTAACTACGGCAAGCAAACGAAGGCGGCCTACGTATACCTGGCCGCCACCTTAGATGCGGCCACCTGGGGAGCCGAGCTAGCTCTCGGCGAAGGCCCCGGCAGAATCTACATCGTGGAGCCAACTGGCCCGATCACCGACGACCCAAATCTGACCGACAAAAGGTACCCCGGCAATCCGACGAAGTCGTACCGCTCTCGGGAGCCGCTGCGGGTCACGGGTGAGATTACAGCCTGGCAGGGGCACTCCCCCGAACAGCCCAAAGCCATGCAGGACAGCCTTGAGCGACTTAAGCAACTGGGTATAGAGGCGATCGAGGACTGAGTCGGGAAAGAACTGATTGCCGGGTTTTGGATCTGGCAGGTGCAGCCAATGGCAGAGGCGATTGATTGGATTAAACGCAGCCCTTTTCAGGACGACAAGATTGAAATTTACCCCATCTTTGAAGCGGATGACTTTGGCGAAGCCTTTACCCCAGAACTGCGGGAACAGGAAGATCGCCTGCGAGTCGAGTTAGAAAAAGGAAAATGACCTGACATTATGATCATAATTTCACAATGAGTAGGTTCAAACCTGATACCCAACCCGGCTTGGCTGACTCCCAATCGGCTCGATTTGGCTGGGTGTAAGGTCTTGGGCAAGACCAGCATCGACGGGCAGCTCAAGGGTAAAAGCTCGGTCGAGCATAGCTAACGGTCAAGAGTTCCCACTGGTGGCCGTCTGGCTCGTTCCAGTAGATCATGCGCCCGCCAAATTGGGTACTGAATAGCCTATCGACGCTGCCTCGCAGGGTGCTGCGATAGGCTGTTCCACTGGCCTTGATGCGCTCGAGAATGGCGTCAAACTCTGCTTCTGTGACCCGAAAGCAAACGTGATAGATAGGAAAATCATCATCGGTTGATTGGAAGTCGAGGGTTAACTCACTGTTGACGTAAACGGGTGAGAAGGGGCCAATACTCTTGTCTGCCCAGGGAACCCCAAGCAGATCGGCTAAGCACTGGGCCGACTTTACCTGGTTGCGGCAGGGAATAATGGTGTGATCAAGTTCTATGGTCATAACAATAGTCTCCCAGCCTCAACTCGGGCATTGTTTGCGTAGCGCCTTTGATAGTTCACCGATAGGGTGCGGTAAGCGCGCGATCGCATCGCCAGCACCGTTACCACTAGACCCACGCAGCCCGTCAGGGTAAACAACAGGGCAATGCCGCGATCGCTGCCGGTGCCAAACCAGGGGCCAATTAGATCGACCCCGGCTCCGGTGGTCATAAAGGGAATAAACAGAAAGTGGGCGATCGGGCCAATCATAAAGGCGGTGAGCGGGGCGGCGGCCTGCTCAATACTTTGGGCAAAACCAAACACCCGTCCCTGGCGCTCCAGCGGAATCATCGTTTGCAAAATCATCTGTTCCGAAGCTTCGACCACCGGAATCAGGCACAGGTACACCAGCAAACCTACCGCCAACAAAATAATCGACGGCTGAATCGTAAAGCCCATCGCCACGATCCACATCACAATGTTGGAGAGAAACATGGTTTGCAGGGGGCTTTTGCCCAACCCAAACCGGGCCACCCCCAACCCACCAACGATAAACCCCAAACTCAAGACTCCCCACACAATGCCCCAAACCTGCACCGAAACCAGAGATAGCCCGTAGGCATCCATCAGCGACATAAAGACGCCGCCCAAAAAGTTGTTGAAGCAGTTGAAGAAGATCAGCGCAAATAAACCGGGCACTAGACGAATCACCTGAATGGTGCCTCGAATATCGATGTGGTGGGGTTTCGCCTCGGTCTGAATTATTCGCTGCTCGGGAATGGCGATGGTACACAAATGGAGGATGCTGAGGACGGTGAGGGCGATCGCTATCACCAGCATCCAATACATGCCCAGAAACCCGATCGCCAGCCCGCTCACAATGGAAGCTGCCAAAAAAGCTACCCCGTTGACGGTGCCCACTAAACCATTGGCCCTGTCGCGTTCTGCTTCAGGAATTAGCACCGTTACCAGGGTGGGCAGGGCGATGGTGCGCAGGTTTCCGGCGATCGCCCCCACCAGCGCCACAATGATAAATCCCCAGAGAATGGCGCTAGACGCGTCGGCAAAAACTGCCGCTGGCGTAGCTACATAAATCAGATAAGCAAGCGCGTATAGCACCAGCGACCCAACGCTGGAAATCAGCAGGGCAGTTTTTTTGCGGTAGCGATCGACCAGCGAGCCTAAAAAAAAGCCCGAAACGGCGACGGTGACCAGATATATCCCAGCCATCACTGAGGTAGCCAGCACCGACTGGGTTTGCAGATAAACCCAAAAGGTGACCCCAAACCAGACCAGGGTGTTGGTAAGGCTGGCCACCAGTGAGTTAGCTAAAATTTCGTAAAAAACGGGTTTCATTCAACATTACGAGGTAGAAAGCTGGGGTGAGTGGTGTTGGTTGAATGGGTGGGCATTGCCCTCCGGCCAACCGCTCCTATCCTCAGCTTTCCGGATCTACACAGCTACGACAGAATTGTCGTATACATGTTACAGCGTAGTGCTGCAAGTTTTTGTTGGCCGAATCACTAAGTCGGGGGTGTCATCCACTGCACCAGCTGAATCACCACCCCGTTGGGGTCGCTCACCTGAAAGAACCGCTCACCCCAGGCTTCCGTCTCAATTGGGGTAGTAATTGTCACCCCTTCGGCCTGGAGTCGGGCGTACTGGCGATCGATGTCGTCTACGACAAAAACAATCAGCAGCCCATCGGCCCGATGCCCGCGCATGGAGACTGGTTTGAAGGTGGTTAGCTCGGTGTGCAAAAAGATCAGGTTAAACCCCGCATCGGGCCGCGAGAGCGAGACAAAACCGTCGGCTGACATGTCTTCTTGAAAACCAAAATGGTCGGTGACAAAGGCCGCCGATGCGGCTACATCATCCACGTTGAGCGAAATCGCTGAAGCCGTAATCTGCATAAATTCTCTTCAGATAGGTTAGTTGATACCAAATCCGAATTCCATACCCCTAATTTGTAGGGGCATTGCATGCAATGCCCCCGAGGTACTTGTTGACAACCGGCAACCTCTACTGACGGTGGTAGTTGGCGGTCATAAACTGCTGCCACTGGCCGTCTTCGCCTAGGCAAAAGGAGGTCAGCACCCGGTGATCAGGGCTCTTGAATTCGACCACGTCTTTGTACTGAGCCATCTGGCCTTCGCCAGCCATAGACGGGCCTTCAGAATGCAGAGTGAGCACTCGTTCGGCAGCGTCGAGTTTGCCGTCGTAGATCCAGAGGTGGGTCATTATTGACCCCATCCAGGTGCCGACAAAGCGCTGCTTTTGGGGGCTGTAGCCGAGGGTCATAATGGTGGTGGCCATGGTGCCACACATTTCGCCCTGGCCTTCGGCCACCACCCAAAGCCCACCCACAGATTTGACGCTTTCTGTTCCCGTAGAGGTTTCCATGGGCTGATCCGGCCCTGTCATGCCCTCAACCTCATAGGTCCAATCGCCTAGGAGTTGTTGGAGCCACTGGTGTTCTTTTTGGGGCTGTTCTACTGCGGGTTGAGCTTGTTGGACATCAGTTGTAGTAGTCATTGGTTTCTCCTTAGGTTGTGATGCTTCTCCTACAGCCATGGTGGGCACTGCCCACCCTACAGCGTCTAGAGTTTTTGAGAAGAGTAGGAAACTTCTTGCTTAGAAAGCTCCTAACTTGGCTGTCAAGCCAGCTAACTGATTGACGGTTAAAACGTTTTGCGTAGGTTGGGAAGAATAGTGTGGAACCCAACACATTGAGGGTTAGGCATTGCTCATCCCTGAAGAAAATATTTTCCCAGAAACAACCTTCAAACTATCTAGAAAGCATTGGCGTTACCTCAGACCAGGTGGCTCGATCTAGGCGATAGACTGAGCAGTCGTCATCGCCAAAGGGGCGGTGCTCTAAAAATTTGAACCCCAGGCGTTGGTAGAAGCGGTGGGCACGAGTATTGCTAGTCAGTGGGTCAATCAGCACCGCCGTCACATTGGGGTCGGCAAAGCAGCGGGCGAGGGCCAGCCGCATCATGGTGGTGCCGTAGCCTTTGCCCAACTCGGTGGGTTCGCCAATCCAAATGTCGATCGCCCGCAAATTGTCAGGTACTTCCCCCCAGTAGTGGCTGTCTTCTTGGGCTGGGTCAATGATCTGAATGAATCCGATGGGGCGGCCCTCTAGCTCGGCGATCAGCTGCTCGCGCCAGGCGGGGGTGTGGGCCAGCTCCACTTCCCATTCCCAGTCATCGTTGGGGTCGGCGGCGACCACCTGGGGTTGCTCATCCCAGTGACGGAGTAGGCTCACATCGTCGAGAGTGGCGAACCGCAGGGCAATGGGGCTTGGTTCAGACATGGTTGTTACCGGCTGGTTCAACATCAGCTAACCGCCCAACTATCTTAGTTCTTTTGTACTATTATGTGGGCAAGCGAAATAAATCTTCAAAGCCATCACTTCAGACGATGGTGAAGTCGCACCACGCCGTTGTCGCATCGGAACGAATGGTGTTGGGGCCGCACTTTCGGTGGGTGCCGTCTTTGACCAGACCATAGCGGTTGTCGAGGGTGGAGGTGAGTTCTACCACCTGAATGGGGGTATCTAGAGCCAGATGTTCCGTGCACTCTGTACCGTGGTATCGCGATCGCTCTGCATCAGCCCCGGGTCAATCGAGGTCTGCACCATCAGAGAATCAGCAGCGTGAACAGAGTGGCGATCGCTACTACTCTGTCAGACGTATTGGTCTACATTTCATCCCATACCGTCGGGGCCGCAGAGCAAGCTACTCAGTTTTCTCCTGAACTGTATCAACTCTACCTAGACAATGGGCTGTGGTTTGAACTGGTGGCCGCGCTAGCCGCCAATGCCCAAGCAGAAGAAGGAGCTGCGTTGTTGCAAAAGCTAGGCACCCTAGCCGTTGATCCAATCCCTCAAACCCTGACACCCGTTACCCTGGGTCAGTAGTTAGTTCTTGACGTTCAGCAGAAGTCAATGCTCCTTCGGGGTCACCAGAGCGATCAATTGGGGCTTGTTTCACCTATTGACGCAACGCACTTTCGGTCAAACCCATCTCTTGAGCCACCTGGCTGACCGGTTTACCCAATTGGCCCACAATGCGAACAGCCTCTGCCTTTTGCTCGTTTGTCAAAGTCCTTCGCGGTTTTTGAATCATCTGAACATTCTCCTTCGTTATCGACTCTTCGGGAATGTCCACTTTTTCGAGGCAAGGTCAGATGCTGGGTTTCTACCTGGGTAGCGGCAACAAAGGTGCTCAGGTTGTTCAACATGTAGCTACTTTCCACCATGGAGCGATCGGCCCCAGGGCTGAAGGCGGCTCGGGTCTTCTCGAACTCGGCAATCAGGGCGGCGCGATCGCCCTGCTTCAGCAGATTAGCTAGATGGGCATAGGTGGAAACCATCCGCTCGATCGCCGCACAGCGATCGGGGGAAGCCATCAAAATGTCTACATAGAGAGCAGCATCCTGGGTTACCAGACGGCTGATAATGTTGATTTCAGAGCGGTACAGGGGGCTGGAAAATTCGAAGCTGCGATCGATGTCCACTCCTTCTCGGGCATAGAAGGTTCCCAGGCTGAAGTCTGAGAAGAAGCGAATGACCTGTACTGCAATCATCATTGCATCATGTTCGTCGGGGGTGCAGGTGACCAGGGTTCCTCCATCCGCCTCAATCAGATCTAGCACCCACTGAGCTGTATCCAAGCCCCGCCCGGGGCACACCACCACCTTTTTACCCAGAAATGTTCCGCTACCCAGACCAAACATGGGGTGCAGACCGACCACAGGGCCACTGTGAGCTTTCAGCATGGCCTGGACCACTTCCACCTTGGTACTGGCTACATCCGCCAGAATGGTATGGGGAGAGAGATACTCAGCGACCCGTCGCACAATGGGAATAGTGTGTTTAAGGGGAACCGCAATCAACACCAGATCCGCGTCTTCTAACAGGATATTGGCCCGATCCCAGTCGTCATACTCCAACACTCTCACCTCATGGCCTGCGGTAGCCATGCGATCGCAGAAGAATCTCCCCATAATGCCTCGGCCTCCAACCACCGTAATGCGTCGCCGTTGGGCTTGCCGGTGCTGGAGGCTAGGTTCCTCCGTTGCTAGAGCGGCCATGCAGTTAACAATCAGCGTATTCCAGGTGAATTCCGAAACGTTCGCATCCATCAGAAAGGGGCGAATGTGTTCCAGTTGTTCCACCATTGAGGGGGCATCCTGAGTCTGTAACAGAGTAATTCGCTCGCTTAACAGCGAAATCAATTCCTGATCGATCTGTTGTAGTGTTTTGGTTTCGGACATAGTCAACGTTTATTGTGTAGGTGAGGACGACCGTTCACCAAAAAAGGCCGTAAATGGTTGCCGCAAAGGCAAGAGAATTAGAGGTTACCGCGCAGCGCTTGCTCCCGTTCTAAGGCCACAAACAGCGATTTGAAATTACCAGCCCCAAAACCCCGCGAACCGTGGCGCTCGATAACCTCGAAGAAGAGCGTGGGGCGATCGCCCAGGGGTTTCGTAAACAGTTGCAACAGATACCCATCTTCGTCGCGATCGACCAAAATTCCCAGTTCAGCCAGCTTTTCAACCGGTACATCAATATCCTGAACCCAATCAGCCAGACCGTCGTAATAGGTTTTTGGGATCGGTAGAAACTCAACACCAGATTGACGCAGCTGCATCACCGTTTGAACAATGTCATGGGTTTCTAGGCCAATATGCTGAATTCCAGGGCCATAGTGAAAATCCAGGTATTCATCAATTTGCGACTTACGCAAACCATCGGCAGGCTCATTGATATTGACGATAGTTTTGTCGCCATTTTGCAGCACTTTCGACATCAGCGCCGAATATTCGGTGGCAATGGCCTGATCATCAAAGTGCAGGCGCATTTCAAACCCCATCGTTTTCACGAAAAATTCTACCCACCGATCCATGAACCCACGCTCCACATTGCCAACAATGTGGTCGATTCGCACTAACCCAGCAGAGGCAACAGTTGCCGAAGACCGAGCCGTAAACCCAGGAGCAAAGGCTCCAGAATAGTTGTGTCGTTCGACAAACTTGACGAGTACGTCCCCAAAGCTACGAATAGCGGCGTACCGGAAGGTGCCAAACTCGTCATCTTGATCGGTGGGGGGAATGGCTCCGATTGCCCCTTGGGAGATAGCACGATCATAAGCTACCTTAACATTAGGCACTTCCAGGGCAAGAATTGCGATAGTGTCGCCATGCTGAACCACGCTCTGGTTGATAGGGTGATCCGGACTCATGGCAGAGCTGAGAACAAATCGGATTTTGCCCTGCTCGATGACATAGGATGTGGTCTTTCGCTCACCGGTTTCTAGCCCACAGTAGGCTGTCATCTGGAACCCGAAGCATTGGGAGTAAAACTGCGCAGACTGCTTCGCATTTCCAACAAAGAACTCTAAATGATCAACACCAACAATAGGACAGATATCGCTCATCATAGCTTTTCTAAATTGTTATAAATCAAAATCGAAAGCTCGAATCAATTACTGTATTTCTTATTGATTCAGATCTTTATTCGCCAAGCTTGGATTCAATCTAGCTCACTAGGCAACGGGATTACCAGAGCCAATATCAGCTCTTCATAGGAATCCTACGAAAAAACACTTAATTAAAAAATATCTATTAACGCTTGTCTATGGCCTACTGTTTTTTTGGAAAATCAAATTATCAAAGAAGTTGTGACTCTAGCGTGGTAGCTTTCAATTGTGACTATTAAAAGCATGGTGAAGGCAATTGATTCAGCCAAATCTTGATGAAGCTTCATGAAAACTTTTTAATGCAATCATGAAAAGCAGTTAGTTTTTGCCGAGATTTGACAAAAGCTCTTTACTCAGTGGTCTTCAGAAGTTGCTATGGAGAGATGTCTTCGTGTTTCACATATTCCTGGCATTTTAGGGCCGAAGTTTATGGTTTCTATGAATTTTAGGGCACTATACGTAAGTATTATTACGGTCGCTGTAGGATTTTGTTAAAAGTAAACTTGGATTTCATAGGGAGCCCTTTTTAATCTGGATGGTTTTATAGGTTCCTTGTCTTTGTTCGTAAGAGTTAACCGTAGAAATTATCTAAGTTGGCTGAATTAAGGTGATGATATTTTTTAAGCCTGTGATCTGTTTAGTTAGACGCCTGGTTTAAATTTAGAGGTTTTTCTGAATTTTCTAGCTGCATCTGCATGTATTTAGTTGACTTGCGTAGTTGTGATCAGTCCTATTAAGCAGCATTTCTACAGAGTTTAGCCACATTTCTACAGTGCTTGCGATAGTTGATCGAGCATAAATCCAATTTTTTAACTACATTTGATCGGGAATAGCAATTATGAGTTTTGAGCCAGTTCTGGCGATCGCGGATGCGTCAAATCCTTTAACGGATGACAATTGCTCGTTAGAATTATTTCCGGTTTTCTCATCTGACCAACCTGTTGAAGCCGTACGGGCAACGCTTCTGCTCCCTTGGGACTTTCTTAAAACTCCATCTACTCCCTATCAGCTTGGCCACCTAACCTTTACTTACCCTGCGATCCTTCCACTGGCATCCAAATTTTCGCCTACCCAGGATGCCAGACACCCTGGACTCTTTGGGCTAGCCCTATTTCAGGGATTGCTCTCCCGGTATACCCAACAGGAAACGATCGATCTAGATGTCACCTTCTCCGATGCCCTAGGCGATCACAGAAGCACATCAGCGATCGCCATAGACTTGCCTCCCTCCGTCTCAACCCAATCGTTAATCGATCACCTTGCTACAGCTTTACAGCAAGCACCATCCCCGGAGTCCCCGGCTTCCGTTGCATTCACATTCTGGGTTAAGGACGACGATGCTTGCGGCACGATGGCAGCCTATCCCACTCTGCCTACCGATACTCAAGGCCCTGACCTGCACCTTTACATCGTGCAGTCTGGTTCTGAGCTGCATGGCGTTCTAGAGTACAATGCCTGCCTGTTCCGCCCAGAGACCATCAAACGCCTGGCTGGGCACTTGGTCTGTCTGGCGGAAGGGGCGATCGCCAATCTCAATAGGCCCATCGCATCCCTCCCTCTGCTAACGTCCACCGAAGACCAACAACTGGAGGACTGGGGGAGCCCCTACTTCGAGTTGCCCCAACAGCCCATTTTTACCGCTATTGAGGCCCATGCAGCAGCGCGACCAGCAGCGATCGCCCTCAACTTTAAAGACCAATATTTGTCCTATGGCGAGTTGAACCAGCGAGCCAACCAACTAGCTCACTACTTGATCCAGCGGGGGGTGGGTCCGGGGGTGCGGGTAGCCTCCTGCCTAGACCCCTGCCTGGATGTGCTGGTGGCGGTGCTGGCTATTTTCAAGGCGGGGGGCACCTACGTACCCCTAGACCCCAGCCATCCCCAGGAGCGGCTGACCGCTATTCTGGAGGACACTCTGCCCCCGCTGTTGCTGACCCAGGCTCACCTGGTTTCAGTAGTTCCGGCGATCGCCCCCCAAACCTTCTGCCTGGATCAAGATTGGACGCAGGTGCGATCGCAGCCCACCCACAACCCCAATCTCCCGCTCGATCTCGATCAGATTGCCTACATTATCTACACCTCTGGCACGACAGGAAAGCCTAAAGGGGTGATGGCCAGCCACCGTAACCTGCTCAACTACATCTGGGTAGCCCAGGAGAAATACGGCTTCAATGCCAATGACGTGATGCCTGCCATGGCGCGCTTCACCTTCAGCATCACCATGTTTGAGCTGTTCTCTCCCCTGGTGGCTGGCGGACGACTGATCATTCTAGAGCGGGACCATGTTCTCGACTTCAAGCGACTGGTGCAGACCTTACAGGAGATCACCGTCATCCATATTTCCCCCAGCTTGATGCGGAAACTGCTGGCCTATATCCAGGAACAGGGGATTGATCTGCAAACCTTACAGGGACTGCGACACATCTCCTCCGGCGGCGATATGGTGCCTGCGGATTTGTTAGACCAGCTGCGAACCCTGTTTCCCCAGGCAGAACTCTATGTGATCTACGGATGCAGCGAAATTAGCTGCATGGGCTGCACCTATCCGGTGCCCACAGAATTGCCCATTACAGAAACTCGGGTGGGCAAACCCTTCAGCAACGTATCTGTACAGCTCTACGACCCTCAGCAAAACCGGGTTCCCATTGGGGTGATCGGCGAAATTTACTTTGGCGGGGCGGGAATTACCCAGGGCTACCTGAACCGCGATCATCTGACCCAGGAAAAGTTCGTCACCATTGACGGGCAGCGATTCTACCGGACAGGGGATCTAGGCCGCTTTGATACCCATGGCAACCTGGAAATTTTGGGTCGTTCCGACTTTCAGATTAAGCTGCGGGGTATCCGCATGGAGCCCGGTGACATTGAAGCAGCCCTGCGTCAGGCTCCGGGGGTGCGCGATGCAGTAGTGGCAGCCTGTGAAGTGGGCAACCGGGAGAAAAGCCTGGTGGCGTATCTGGTGCCCCAGCCCCAGCAAACCTTGAATGTGGTCGAAATCCGGCGATTCCTTCAGACAAAGCTGCCTGATTACATGGTGCCCACCGCTTTCATGGCCCTAGACGCGCTGCCCGTCAACATCAACCAAAAAGTTGATCGGAAAGCCTTGCCGCTGCCAACCCCTCAAGACTTGCTGGGAACCCAGTCCTATGTCGCGCCTCGAAATGAGGTCGAGCAAAAACTGGCCAGCATCTGGGAAAGTGCCCTGGGGACCAGCCCTATCAGCGTGCAGGACAACTTCTTTGATGTGGGTGGCGATTCCCTTCAGTCCATCGCCGTGATGATCCAGATTGAGCAGACCTTTGGTAAAACCCTGCCCCTCAGTACCCTGCTCACGGAACCCACCATTGAGCAAATGGCGGCGGTTTTGACCCAATCTAAACCTTCTGACCTGCATAAATCCGTGGTGTTGCTGAAGCCGGGGGGAAGCAAGCCCCCCATTTTCTTCGTTCATGATGGGGAAGGAGAAACCCTGCTCTACCGCAACCTGGCTCTATCGCTGCACCCCGATCATCCTGTCTATGGCCTTCAGCCCTACAGTCGCGATGGGTTCCCCATCCTACATACCCGTCTAGATGAGATGGCCACTTACTATATGGAGCAAATTTGTTTAGTGCAGCCGGAAGGTCCCTACTTCCTAGGTGGGCTGTGTATTGGAGGTTTTTTAGCCTTTGAGATTGCCCGCAAGTTACGGCAACGGGGGCAAGCGGTGGAGATGATTGCCCTGATTGATACGGCAGACGTTAAAGCCGAGTTGCGCTCCAATCTTTACAGCACTGAGCGGCGCAATCGTTTATCGCAAGCTCTGGGCGAAAGTCAGCAGCGACCTGTGCACCAGCGGGTGTGGTCGATGGCTCGCACCATCAGCGCAAAAGCCTTTAACCTGGTGCGCTACGAAGTCAGTTCTCGCCTGACCGTTATCCAGTGCAAGCTGAGGATGCGGCTATTGCGGTATTACCTGGACCGAGGTTGGGGTTTACCTGCGTTTCTAGAAGGTATTCCAGTGCGAGTGGCCTTGAAGTTTGCCGAGAAGGAGTACGTGCCGGCAGCACCTTACCAGGGCGAAGTTTTACTGTTCCTGGCTACAGAGAAGAGTCCTGTATTTGATGGGACGGAGATCGATGACACTCCCTATGCTCACCTGTATGCAGATCCTTTGCTGGGCTGGGAGGTGCGTGTGACGGACGGGGTTTGCCTGCATAAGGTACCCGGTGGTCACTCCAGCATGTTGCAAGAGCCGAATGTTCGTGTACTGGCAAAAACGATGCAAGCCTATATTGATGCAAGGATGGCATAACCCGATGACAACAGGCACTCTGACAACGGAAACGAAGGCGAAGAACACTCCATCGCTGCTGGTGGTGATTGTGAATTACCGCACGCCGGATTTGAGCATCGCCTGCTTGCGATCGCTCGCCCAGGAAGTAACCACCCTGCCCAAACTCCGGGTGGCATTGGTGGATAATGCTTCGGGGGATGGTTCGGTGGAGAAGATCGGTGAGGCGATCGCCCAGGAAGGCTGGTCGGACTGGGCGGCGCTCCTCCCTTCTCCCCACAATGGCGGTTATTCCTATGGCAATAACTATGCCATTCGTCCTGCTTTACAACAGCACAACCCACCGGATTATGTACTGCTGCTCAACTCCGACGCTCAGGTGCTTCCCGGTGCGCTTCAAGCGCTGATCGATTTTCTCGACACCCATCCCCAGGTTGGTATCGCCGGTAGCGCCATGATCAATCCCGATGGCAGCGAGTGGTCAACGGCGTTCCGCTTTCCATCCATTTTGGGTGAAATTGAGCAGGGTTTTCGTCTGGGGCCAGTGTCGAAGCTGTTAGCAAAATGGTCAGTAGCCCAGCCAATGGGACAGCACCCTCAAGCCATTGACTGGTTGCCTGGAGCCAGCATGATGGTTCGGCGGCAGGTGTTTGAGTCTATCGGATTGATGGATGAGGGGTACTTCCTGTATTACGAAGAAACTGACTTTTGCCTCCAGGCGAAGCGAGCCGGGTGGCCCTGCTGGTATGTGCCTGACAGCAAAGTGATGCATATTGCCGGACAAAGTACAGGTGTTACCGATCGCACCCATGTTCCCAAACGGTTGCCACAGTACGTTTTTGATTCTCGCCGCCGCTACTTTTTGAAAAACCACGGTTTCTTTTACCTGTTGGCAACGGATGTGGTCTGGACATTAGCTTTCTCCACCTGGCGGCTGCGGCGCATCCTGCAACGCAAGCCCGACACCGATCCACCTCATCTACTATGGGATCGAATACGGAATAGTGCTTTGTTTAAGCTGGGTACAGGGCTGCCGAATAGCAATACTCCTCAGGCTACAGATGCGATTGCAATGGAAGGCTAAATAAATTCAGCATAGATGTTTAGAACCCGGCAACAACTTTAAGGTTACGAGTAAGCAACGCAGCTTATCCAATTTACTAACGTTAAGGAGGTAGGTATGAGTTCTAAATTAGCTCCGCAAAAACCAGCATCTTCGGCGACGAAACCCCAGTCCAGATTAAACTCGGCGTTCAAACAATTGTGGTCTATGCACTGGTGGATGGCCGCCTGTTATTTGGTGCTGTTTGTCGGTGGGTTTTGGATGGTTCGGATGTCGGGAGATGCGGCTGCGTTACGGGGAAATGCCTACACAATGCATAAATCCATTGGGGTATTAACGATGGCGTTACTCACCTTGCGAATCCTCATTTTGCAGCGGGTCTGGTGGCAAAAATATACCCGCCGTATTCCTAAACTTACCGGAAAATGGATGCGTACTTTTCTGCTCCATACCGCCATTTATGTGTTCATGCTGGCGGTTCCCACAAGTGGCTTTTTCCTATCCAACTCCCATGGAAGTGGCAATGTTCCCTTCTTTTGGGCAACGTTGCCCGATGTCTTTCCTAAAAACGCGGCGGTTGTTGGCTTAGCGCGAGACATGCATTTCTGGCTTGCTTACACGTTTTTAGGGTGCATTGTGCTGCATGCCGTCGATCAGCAAAAGTATGTGCGATCGCTCTGGCGACGCAGCCGTCAAGCCATCCAGAAAAGTTGATATCCTCCCCGACTTCAAGGCACGGGAATTCCCAGTTTGAAAGTTGGCGCGTCAGAATAGCCTTCAGTCGAGCAGGTTGCCTCAGCATTTTGCCAGATTGCTTGACAGAAAGGGGCAGAAACCGTTCAAGATTTGGCAATATTGCCGAGGGCTTTAGGTCGCCCTCTTGTAACGACCCCCAAAATTCGTAGGTATAGCTGTAGCCAGCCTGGTTGAGACATTTCCTCAAGAACGTTCAAACGTTCTTGAGGTTTCTGGATGTCCTAACCCAGGTGACTATGGCTATAATCCCGATCGCTACACTGGCGAACAACGTTCTGAATTGCAGATTCTATCAAAGGTGAACGGTCTTGGCCATCAACTGCCAACGGTTCAAGTTGGGGTAACCCTAGGCAGCGCAGCAGGTGCTCATGGGCGGTTGGGGTCAAGGCTTGTTTGTGCTCAACTTCTATCGCTCCCATGAGTTCTCTAATATGGCTCAGGTTGAACGACTCTGCAAATTTGGCCTAGATATCCTCAAAATTATTTTTAGAATGAAATAGCCCTGCTCAAAGTCTAAAATTGCCATTGCTCAAAGACTTTGATCAACGCAAAATACTTGCATGCTACAACATACCCTTCAATAGGCCGCATGCTGGTTTAATAGTAAGTCGTAAGCACGCCGAAAGAGCCATCAGCCTAGCTTTTCTAGAGAGTCAAATCATATCACATAAACACCTGTTTGGCTCAGGTAGAGCCAGTTGACGTCAGCCCCAGAAGCATACTAGTCATTTCCCTTAGTAAATGGTATTTATGTAGACTTGCCTATGTTCTGGATTTGGGTGCGGTCCCTAGCTATCGTCAAAGTGTTGAAGTATGCTAAATCAACGAAATGTCCTGGTCATTGCTAGATCCGACGCAGATAACCTGACTTATCAGCAGCAATTACAGCAGGACGTCACTGTAGACTACAACGTGCTGGTGGGTCGTAGCGCCACCTCCTTACTGGCCTTCGCTCAATCCACCTCAAAGCTAGATGGCATTCTTCTAGAGCTGGGCTCCCCCCATAACCGCAGCCTTCAGCTTTTACGTCAATTAAAAGAGCAGACCAGCGCCCCCGTCGTTGTCATTGATGGGGGCGATACCGAAGTGGCTGTGCAGGCGTTTAAGCACGGGGCGATTGACTATCTAATCAAAGATCGAGCGACGCCAGATGACTTACGTCTGGCCATGCGCAGCGCCATTGAAAATGCAGAATTGAAACAGGAGTTACAGCGCAGCCAAGAAACCTTTCGCACATCGGTAGAAAACATGCTGGACTGCTTCGGCATGTTTTCAGCCATGCGAGACGACTCCGGAGAGATTGTAGACTTTCGCATCGACTATCTCAATGCGGCGGCCTGCGAGAACAACCAGATGCCCGAATCGATGCAGATTGGCCGGGGGCTTTGCGAAATTTTGCCTGCTCATCGTGAATTGGGGCTGTTTGACGAGTACTGCCGGGTGGTAGACACGGGAGAGCCCTTGATCAAAGATGCCTTGGTTTACGACGATACCTTTGGCGATCGCCGGCTGAGGCGAGCCTTTGATATTCGCGCGACGAAGCTAAACGATGGTTTTGTTGCCTCCTGGCGCGATGTCACCGATCGCAAGCGGCTCGAACTGGCGCTCAACCAGACCATCACAGACTTACGCGCCAGCCAGCAGCACAATCGGGATCTGGCCGAAGCCATGCCCCAGATGGTTTGGACGGCTGACTCAACCGGGGTGATCACCTACTGGAACCAATCCTGGTACGACTACACGGGCTTGAGTGAAGCCGAGTCCTTGGAGTTAGCAAGAACTAGCACGGTGCATCCAGAGGATCGCGATCGCCTTCTTGCCCAGTGGAACGCCGCCGTCACCCACCGCCAAGCCCTTGAAACTGAGTACCGCATTCAAAACCAAGCGGGAGACTATCGCTGGTTTATCTGTCGAGCCACCCCCACCCGCGATCGCCCAGAT
Source organism: Nodosilinea sp. E11 (assembly GCF_032813545.1). Lineage (NCBI taxonomy): Bacteria > Bacillati > Cyanobacteriota > Cyanophyceae > Nodosilineales > Nodosilineaceae > Nodosilinea > Nodosilinea sp. E11. The sequence goes on along the minus strand of NZ_CP136520.1, from coordinate 103,886 downwards.
CAGATCACAGGCTGGATTGGTACCATCACCGATATTGACCACCAGAAGCAAGCGGCCCTAGCCCTACAACAAAGCCAGACTCGACTTGAGATGGCGATGAGAGCCGCCCACATGGGCAGCTGGGACTGGAATATTCAAACGGGTGAGGTCAACTGGTCTACTAATCTAGAGCACCTGTTCGGCATGGCTCCCGGTAGTTTCGATGGCCGCTACGAAACCGTCCGCGCCATGATCCATCCAGAGGATTTGCCCCAGTTCGAACAGGCCATTCAGCGCGCCCTCTATCACCATGAAGAATTCAACATTGAATTTCGCTTTTTCAGGCCCGATGGCAGTATTCGCTGGGCACTGAGCCAGGGCAAAGCCCTGTACGACCCCAGCGGGCAGCCAATCTGGATGGCAGGTATTGATGTTGACATCACCGAGCGCAAACAGATCGAGGAAGCCCTCAAAGCAAGCGAAGCACGCTTCCGTCAGCTGGCCGAAAATATTGACGCAGTGTTCTGGCTAAAAGAGGTGAGCGAAAACCGCTTTAGCTATGTAAGCGCTGCGTTTGAACGCCTGTGGGGATTGCCGTCATCTACTGTCTTAGAGGCTCCCTGCGTCTGGCTCGATTACATTCATCCCGATGATCGAGCAGCCGTGGTGCAGTCATTGCAAGCGGGGGCAATGGCAGAGCTAGGTCACCAAGAATATCGCATTATTCTCCCCGACCATACCGTTCGCTGGGTGCGTAGCCGCTGGTTTCCTCTATACGATGGCACCGGCGCGATTTATCGCTTAGCCGGTATTTCTGAAGATATTACTGAGCAAAAACAAACCCACGAAACCCTGCTTGAGAATGGACGACTTTTACAATTGGCGCTAGCCGGAGCAAAAGCCGGTTCCTGGGATTGGAATCTACAAACCAACGACGTCACGTGGTCGCCGGAGAACTACGACCTGTACGGCATTAGCACCGCCAATGCCACCAATTGGTATCGACTCTGGTACAACACCATCCACCCAGACGATCGAGAACGCGTTCGACTGGAGCTACTTCAGGCGATCAAGCAGCGTCAAGTCGAGTTGCAAATCGAATTTCGGATTGTTCATCCCCAGCGGGGTCTTCGCTGGCTACTCGGTTTAGGACGCTTCACGCTCAACCAACAGGGAGAGCCAATGCGACTGAGCGGCATTAATTTAGATATTACCGATCGCAAGCAAACCGAGGAAGACCTAAGACAAAGCGAAGAATTTAAAAACCGCCTGCTCGAAAGTAGTCTCGACTGCATCAAGGTTTTAGATATTGAGGGGCGACTGCTCTATATGAACACAGGTGGCATGTGCATCATGGAAATTGATGACCTGCGGCCCTATCTCCACCAGGAGTGGATCTGTTTTTGGGGAGAGGAGTTTCGTCACTTAGCAGAGCAAGCCCTGGCAGCAGCAAAAGCCGGAGAAGTCAGTATTTTTCGCGGCTTTTGCCCCACCGCAAAAGGTACCGATAAGTGGTGGGAAGTGATTGTCAGCCCAATTCGGGGAGCCTCCGGGAAACCCGAACAGGTGCTCTCGGTGTCTAGAGATATTACCGCTCGCAGAGAGGCAGAACTACGGCTTCAGGAGTCAAAAAAACGGTTGCAGTTGGGCATGCAAGTGTCAGGGTTTGCCCTGGCTCAAATTGATTACAGCACAAACACCGTTACCCTGACCCCAGAAGCGGCCGCGCTCTATGATCTGCCCCCCGATCACCTCACCCTCTCCCGTGACCAGTTGCATGCCACGTTTCATCCTGAAGACCGGCCTCAGCTGGAGCAGCACATTCAAGCCGTCCTGGACCCAGAAGGTGAAGGCTGGTTTAGCCAAGACCATCGCATTCTGCGGAGCAACGGCGCGGTCAGGTGGCTAAGCGTGCGTAAGCAGGTGTTCTTTGACCGCTCAAGTTCTCCCCCCAAACCCAGTCATGCCATTCTCGTGGCGCTAGATATTACCGATCGCAAACAGGCTGAGGTAGAACGCGCTCACCTCTTACAACAAGAGCAAGCCGCAAGGGCGGAGGCCGAGCGGGCCAACCGGATCAAAGATGAATTTCTGGCAGTTCTTTCCCATGAATTGCGATCGCCCCTCAACCCGATTTTGGGCTGGACAAAACTTTTGCAATTGCGCAAGTTTGATGCCGCGAAAACAGCAGAAGCCTTAGCTATTATTGAGCGCAATGCTAACCTGCAAACTCAACTGATTGATGACCTCTTAGATGTTGCTAAAATTTTGCGCGGCAAACTGGTGATCGAGCTGGCGACCGTTGATTTAGCGGTTGTCATTGAATCGGCGATCGAGACCGTCAGAGCTGCCGCTGTTGCCAAGTCGATCCAGCTGCATTCAGCTCTCCCTCAGATTGGGTGCATATCGGGCGACTCAGCTCGACTCCAACAAGTCGTCTGGAACGTCTTATCGAATGCCATTAAATTTACCCCCCAGCAGGGGCGCGTCGATATTCTGCTGGAGCGCGTCGGCAACCAGGCCCAGATCAAAGTCAGTGACACTGGCAAAGGCATTAACCCCACTTTTCTACCCCATTTGTTTGAATCATTCCAGCAGGAAGACGCATCAATCACCCGGAAATATGGCGGGTTAGGATTGGGGCTGGCGATCGTTCGCTCCCTCGTTGAGGCCCATGGCGGCACTATCACCGCCGATAGCCCTGGGGAAGATCAAGGGGCAACTTTTACCATTCACTTTCCGCTGATTGCGATAGAGCCGGAGGTGGAGCAATCGGAGCCACGCCTGGCGCAAGACCTCGATTTAACAGGTGTTCGAGTTTTGGCTGTCGACGATGAACCCGATGCCCGTGAGCTATTGACTGTGGTGTTGACGATGTATGGAGCCGACGTCTTGACAGTGACCTCGGCGGCTGAGGTCTTGACCGCTCTGACATCGTTTCAACCCGATGTCTTGGTCAGCGATATTGGGATGCCCTATGACGATGGCTATAGTTTAATCCAACAAATCAGAGGCTTACCCCCTGAACAGGGTGGGCAAATTCCAGCGATCGCCCTGACAGCCTACGCTAGAGACGAAGATTATAAGCGAGCCATTGCCAGTGGTTTTCAACAGCAGGTAACCAAACCGCTGAACCCCGAGCAGCTGGTGCAAGTCGTGGGCACTTTGGCTCGTGGGTTATAATTCGTTCCGCAACAATCAAAGCTTTTGGCGCACTGTTGAAGAACTGAGAGAAGATGAATATCTCTTATACCAAATCCGAGTCACATAACCCCAATTCCCAACAGGCGGATTATGTAGGGGCAAACGGTGTTTGCTCCACCCAACCGGGGCTAACCAAGTCGGATTCAGTAGTAGGCACACAGGAGATCTCCAGTAAGAAGAAATCAGCCAATATTCAATGTCAAATCAACCCCGAGAAGCTCAGGGTCGTGGCCGAAGACGGCAAAGCAGCCCAACGCTAGTCCTCACCGTCCTGTAGGGTGCAATCTACAGCCCATTGCCAATCAGAATAAACGGTGCCCAGTAGTAGGGGTGGGCCAGATTGCCGCCAGGGGTGAGAGGTTGCCCCGTCTGGGTGCTGATTACGTCAATAGTGGCGCGATCGCCCCCTACCGCTGAAAGGTCGCCGGTAATCAGCGCTTGCTGGGCCGCTTGCAGCGATTCGGTTTTGGTCATCCCCTGGGCCAAAGCATCATAGAAAGCCGTGATCAAGATTTGAGTGCCTTGGTCGCTCACTTTCCACAGCGAGGCCAGCACCCCTTGAGCACCGGCCTCCTGAATTTGGTGGCCCAGGCCCAAAATTTCTACCCCACTGCCCAGTTCTGGGCTGCCCACCGCCGTTTCACAGGCGCTTAGCACCACTAGCTCTGCATGGCTCAGGCTCCAGCTATTGCGAATGGTCTCTAGGGTTACTGTCTCGCCGCTGCCTAACACCAAGAAGGATTGGCTGGGCTGGTTTTCGACGACCGCGCCGTGGGTGGCCAGGTGAATAATGCTGTAGTTACCCAGGCGGTTTTCTAGCTCCCTGCGGTTAAAGCCCTGGTTCAGCAGCACGCGGGTGTTGGGCACCTGTTTGGCCAGGCCATTGACCTCAGTTTCGGTGTAGGGCAGGTCGGCGAAAACAAAGGCGCGATCGCCCACGTTGACGGTGAAACTGCACTCCGCGCAGGCCGCTGCCAGCAAGCGCCGCTGCCCCTCGGGCCTGCGATCGAAGTTGGTGAGGGACGCGGCGGTGATATGGCTGATGCTGAAGCGCTCGGCCAAGTACTGCTCACCGTCGTGCAGGGCGGCCAGGGGGACATAGCGCAGAGCCCCATCAGGGGCGTAGAGCAAGGACTCCATACCAATTTGAGCCAGTTGCGCTTCTAGGGGAGCTACTAACCAGGTATAGAGCTGCTGGGCCAGGGGCTGAATGTCGCTGCTGGGGTCTTTAAGCGCCTGACCAAAGGCGACAATGGCCCGGTTCAACTCTGTGCCGGTGACAGCGATGGGGTAGCGCAGGGGCGGGCCATCGGCGGTGACCACGACGAGTTCGAGGCGATCGCTCAAAATTAGCGGGTACAGTAGGGCGGTCTTTTGGGGTAGGGCGCGCAGGTTGTTTTGTAGGGCGCGGTGCTGGCGTTCAATTTCTAGGTTTTGCCCTTCGGTATCCTGGCGAATTTGCGCCAGCAGTTGCCGCACCTCTGGCCGATCGAGAAAGGTGATGAAGCGGCTCTGCACATCGGCGTTGCGCTGGCGCAGGGTGGCAAGGCGCTGCTGCTGCTCGGGGCTGAGGTTGTCATAGTCGGCGGCTTGCAGTTGGGCGAGTTCGTCGCCGTCGGCAATCACTTGTTGGTAAAGGGCCAATAGGTCGGTCTCGATTTGCCAGAAGGTGACGCCGCTGGCAGTATCTGCACTACTGCGGACACCCCGCAAGGAATCGTCAAGTTCCTGTACTTTCAGCAGATCGAGCACCCGCTGGGCTTCGAGAATGCGGTTCTGTTGCAGCAACAGGTCGGCGAGGCGGCGATAGGTGTCAGCAACAGTCTCGGTGAAGGATTGTTGTAGGGCGATATCTAGTCCACGAATGTCGCCGCGAATGCTTTCTCTTACGTTAACCGATTGTTTGTAGAAGACAAGGGCCAACTCCGGTTCGTCCAACGCTTCTAGAACACGCCCAATGTTGTTGAGCGTAGTGCCTTCGCCGCTACGCTTACCAATTTCTTGAGCAACAGCAAGGGCATCGGTGTAGGTGTCCAACGCCTGATTATACTGGCCCTGGGCATAGTACACTGCCGCAATGTTGTTGAGAGTGGTGCTTTCTCCGCTGCGATCGCCAATGTCTTGACGGATACCCAGAGCATCGGTGTAGTAAGTCAGCGCCTCCTCATATCGCCCTAAATACTGATATACGCCTCCAATACCATTGAGGGTAGTGCTTGCTCCATTGTGATCGCCGAGGTCTTGAAAGATCGCTAGAGCATCGGTGTAGTGAGTGAGTGCCTGCTCGTACTGCTTCAGGTGGAGATATGAGGCCCCAATATTGGTGATAATAGTTCCCTGTTGCTTGCGATCATCAATGTCTTGATAGATTGCCAGGGCATTCGTGTAGTAGGTCAGCGATTGCTCATGTTGTCCCAGGTTGCTATACACCACCCCAATGTTGCTGAGGGTTTCCCCCTCACCTGCGCGATCTGGAATTTCTTGGCGAATTGCCAGAGCCTCAGTGTAGTAGCCCAGTGCCCGCTCATACCGCCCCAGGGCTCTATATACCACCCCAATATTGTTGAGGACAGTACCTTCGCCTGTACGGTCACCGAGAGATCGAGAGATTGCCAAAGCGTCGGTGTAGTAGGTCAGCGCCTGTTCATATTGCCCTAGATTGCGATATATGACCCCGATTTTATTGAGGGTGATCCCCTCACCTCTGAGATCATTAGTAGCTCGACGAAGTGCCAGGGCATCAATGTAGTACGTTACTGCCTGCTCATACTGGCCTAGGTTACCGTACACATCCCCAATGTTGTTGAGGGTGTCCCCTGCACCCGCATGATCAGAAATTTCTTGACGAATCGCCAGGGCATCGGTGTAGTAGATGAGTGCTTGCTCATACTGGCCTAGTTTCTCGTACCCTGCCGCAATGTTATGGAGGGTGACACCTTCGCCTCTGTAATCGCCGACTTCTTGACGAATCGCCAGGGCATCGGTGTAGTAGCCCAACGCTTGCTCGTATTGTTCCAATGAGTCATACACCACCCCAATGTTGTTAAGAATGGTGCCTTCGCCCGCACGGTCGTTAACCTCTCGGCTAATCACCAGAGCATCTGCGTAGTATTTCAACGCCTGCTCATATCTCTCCAAAACACGAGAAATTGCGCCCAATCCGGTCAGGGTTCGCCCCTCACCCTGACGACTCTCATCGAGAGAGGCTGCCCGCACGTCTGGATGACGGTATAACTCTAGCGCTTGCAACAACACATCAAAAGCCAATTCCAACTGTCCAGTGCGCCAGAGTTGAAATGCTTCGCCATTGTAAAGACGATTAGCCTCAGCCAAGCGAGCTTCAGCGGTCTGTCCTTGGGCCAGGGCGGCGGGCATCAGATCCCTGGGTTCTCTAAAGAACCCAGGGATCTCGGCGAGGGGCACCATCACCGCCGTAACCGCAACCAAACCCAACAACTTTATGGCGTAGCGCATCGGGGCAATGCTCCATTCTGAGGTAACACCAGCATATAGGTCTGGGCCAGAGGTACTTATTCAGCTTCAGGCTATCTTTCTAACAGTGCTGTTGATACGTTGTCGCCGTGGCCATCATAGAGTTGCTACCCCCAGATGGGGCAAGAACACAAGACGCTGGCTCTATTCCCCCATTCCAGGGTTGACCACACCATGGACATTTTCGGGAGCTACCCAGAAAAACCAGGAACAGGGGAAAGACCAGGAGCTGACTAGAAGCCAAAGATGCGGCGGAAGCGGTTGACCGTGTCGAGCAGTTGGTTGACATTGCCCAGCATGTCGTTAAAACTGACTTGATCGCTAGCATTGGGTTGGTGCGTGTAGTCGCCGGGTCTAGTCACAGCTCCAGAAGCAGGAGCCTGGGGCATTGAGAACGCTACATCGTAAGGGTAGTTAAGCCCAGCCTGGGACGCTCGACCCAAGAAAGTTGTGACTGGAATGCCGTAGTTAAACCCGGTCTTTTGTGCCAGCCCTTGGGCGGTCTCTACGGGCACATTTAGCCGTTGGGCCACCACCCTGGCATCTTCCAGAGTGCCAATGCCGTGGATGGCTACCAGTCGTCCAGCGTCATCCAGTACTTGGCCCCCCGACATGCCACTGCGGGTAACGTTGGTGTACCCCACTTGATAGCCTCCCACGGGCCGATCGAGCAGGGTCGAGATGGTCCCGCTAGTAAATTGGCGGGTCAGCCCACCGGTCGGGTTGCCATCTCCAGGCCAACCCGACAAATAGACCGTCTGTCCCGGTGAGAGCTGATAGGTAGCAATGGTAATCGGCTCATAGTTGCCCTGGCATTCAAAAGTCACCACAGCCAAATCTTCGTTGGCAAAGGCCCGCACATTAGTGACTGGGTGCACCGCCTGGTCAGAGGTTCTAACCGCAAATTGGGCACCAGGCACATCAATCACATGGGCATTGGTGACGCCTACGCAGGTGTTGCCGTCTCTGGCAATCAGTGAGCCGGAGCCATGGCCCATAGGTTGGCCGCTATTGTTAAAACCCACAATCAGCAGTGTCGTGCGCTGGGAGATTTCGTTAATTTCGGGGCCAGACTTGATGGTGTCGCTGACGCGAGCCTGGCTTGGCATTGGCGCGGCGAGTACCAGTGCCGCAGCGCAGAGTGCTGGCAGGGTAGCTTGTTTCATAGGTAAATGTTCCAAGATAGATAGATAGGGAGCCGCTCAAGCAATCAGAGCGGCTATTGGTAAGAAGACTAGGCCAGATTGCGGCTAACCTGGCAATTTCGACACATAACAGGGAACCAGGACCATTTCTTCCATTAAAAGGGAAATTACCCAAGGGAAGCAATAATGCTTTGATAAAGAATCAGGAAATTGTCTAGGGCTGATGTTTGCTAGGAGCAAGGTGAAAGGCGGTATTTCAGCTCTGGGGAACCACAGCCAAGCGATAGTCACCTTGCCCTTCAAACTCGAAGGAGGTGACCAGCAGCATGTAGCGATCGGTGGCGGGCAAGGTGATATCGATGCGAGAGTTGGTGTTGGTTTGGCTAATGTCATCGCTAGATGCGATCCGTTCGCCCTTGGAGTTAATGAGCATCAAGATGGTGTCAAAATCATTGCTTTCTAGGGTGATGCTCACCATTTGTCCCGCTGTGCCATTGAAGTGGTGAGCAGAGGCAAACCGATTGCCCTCGTCAAACTCCACCACTTGCTTGTGGGGGCCAAGACGGTCTTGCACCTGCAACAGGGGTGCTGAAGCCACCGCCTGGGCAATGCTAAGGGTAGGGGCACTCTGGGGCACATAGCGCACCGTCAGTGGGGTCGCAATGGAGATAACGAGGGTAGCCAGGGAGAGACCGACAGTGTTGAGAAGTTTCATGGAAGTAAGTTCTTACGAGGGTTTGTTGCTGTCGTAGGTACTTACTTCTGAGCGATCATGACTTATTCAGTTCTAGAGAATTCTTCGAAAGAATTTCCTCTCAGCGTAGGCTGGGCAAATCTTTTTGCCTAGCCTACGGGTAGGTTGTTGCACTGAAATTACTCAGGCAAGACTTGTTCGCAAATGGTTTTGACGAGCGCCTGGCGGGTCTCAACCAACTCTGCCGAGGGGGCATCTACCGAAAACAGAGATTGGAAGGCATCGGCGGCCAGGTCGCGCTCAAAGAAAAACTCTGCCTTGGCAATGGCGATCGCCTCAGCATCTTCCTGAGCCTCAGCCAACTCAGCTTCTAGCTGCGCCAGATCGGCCTCAATCTGGTCGCGCTCTTCACCCGCCGGCATGATCTGGAAGGCGTAGCGGCGGCTTGGCACCACGCTAAAATCGAGCCGTAACACCTGTATCTGCTGTTCGTAAGTAGTGCCGGGTTGCAGGGGGTCGCCGTCGTAGGACAGTTTAGCCACAAAGTCATCGGTAAGGGCGATGGGGGCACTCCAAAAGGGCTCTGCGCTGTCGGCAACGTATAGGGCCGTGCTTTGTAAATTGCCCTGGAGCAGCAGCAATGGCTCCATTGTCCAGACCACTTCGCCCTGACCGGGGCTAATTAGGCACAGGTTGCCGCCCCGCGAGCCCCCCTCACGGCCTCGATTGCTATCTTGCAGCGGGCCGCCGCTGAGAAAGGAGCGAATGCGATCAAAACCGAGCCAGGGGCTGTGAATTTCGGCGGCAGAAAGAGCCGTGGGGGAAATGGCCGCTGCGATCGCCACACCGCCAATTGCCGCTGCTATCCACCTAACTGTATTCATGGGAAGTCTCCTTGAGCTTGGGTAAACTGTACAACCACAGGGTGAGCGACGGCAGCAGCCAGGGTAACAGCACCGCCGCAGTGATGTAAATTTGTAGCGCCAACACCCCGTAACTCATGGTGGCCGTCGCCAACCAGGCCGTCAGGGTGAGGCGACGGGGGGAATGCTGATCCCCATACAGCGTCAGCGCTTTGCCCAGCGCCGCCGCCGCCAGTATCACCCACAGGTCGGGGATGGGAATCACCAGGCGATTGTGGATCAGGTGGTGGGTGATATAGGCATGGGTTTCGCCGCCGGTAAAGTCGAGCAGCCGCTGACCCGTGCGATCGCGCCAGTAGCCAATGGCGGGCGGCTGGGGAAAGTTGTCGTCGCCCTCGCGGCCAATGCCCGCAGCATCGTAGTAGCCCGGCACGATCATCACCAGGGTTTGGTCGAGGCTGGCCAGGGGCAGCAGGGCCGCATCGGGGTCATCTAGCAGTTGCCAGGCGGGCACCGTGCGGTAAACCTGCGACGGCGGCATGGAAAAATCGATCAGCGGTTGCAGCCAGTGCTGGCCAAACCGGGTGGAGATCTGCGTCAGGGGGTGCACCTCCGCCCAGGGCGACAGACCCAGGTGATGGTCTCGTTGGTAAGCCTGCACCTGGGTTTCGAGGGGTGGCCCGCTGAGGCTGGGTCGGGGCACGTCGGCATCGCCAGCCCCAGCCTTTTGGTGCATTGTCCAGGCGGTGGCCAACTGATAGCTAAAGGGCGTTTTGGCCTCGGGCCAAGATTCGCGGGGCAGCACATGGCGAAAGGGCACGAAGGCATTGCCCTGTAAAATCCAGTCGGGGTTGACGACGGTGGGGTAAGGGTTGGTCCAGGAAAAGTCGCGGTTGCGGCTGCTGATCAAGACCGGCCAGGTTTGGTTTTGCTCGATGGCCTGGCGCAGAGCCTGGTTGAGAGTGGGGTCGTGGTCGGTCTGGGGCATATCGAGCAAGTAGTCGAGACCGATGACGGCGGCCTGGCGCTCATTTAGCCGAGTGACCAGGTCGGCCAGCAGAGAGCGGTCAATCGGTCTGGGATTGGCAATGCCTTGTCGATTGAAGGTCTCGGGGTCGATCTGCACCAGCAAAATCGGCGGTGGGTCGGTCGCTATCTGACCAGTGCGATCGCGGTACACCGCCTGAGCCCACACCCGCTGATCGAGCAGCCAGTCTTGCACCAAGGGCACTAGGCTGAGCAGGCCCAGGGCCGCCACGGCGATCGCTTCATGCTTAGTGGGTCGCCAGCGGCGGGCCAGGGCGCGCCAGCCCACTGGCTGAATGCGGTAGGGCACCGAGTCGGGATGGCGAAACAGGGAGGGCACCAGGTAGGCCGAGGGGTAGGTGAGTTCTTGCTTGACTTTGAGAAACTCGCAGGCTTTCCCCAGGGCCTCTTGCACATCGTCAAACTGGGCCAGGTGCTGCAACAGCTGCACTAAAAACGTCTGAGCCACCTCGTTGTGGATAGGCTCGCGCATGATCGCCACCTGGCTCAGACCCAGGCTGACCAAGGCCTGGGCAATATCTAGGCCGCTGCACGAGTTGAACAGGGCAAACTGAAGCCCCTGCCGCTGGGCCTCTCGCAGGGCGGGGGTGAGTTCTTTGATAGACAGGGCGGTGTTGGGTGCGATCGCTACCTGACCATCCAGCAGGGCCGCTTCGTTGCTGTGACCGGCAAAAAACAGCACATCCCACCCCCGAGGGTCGGCGATGGTGCGGCAAATGCGCTGCTTTAGGGCGTTGGTGTCTTCCCCCGGCTGCCAGCCGACGTAGTGAATCTCTAAAAGCCTTTTTTGGGCATTGAGGGCGGTGCGCTCACCGGTAAAATTAAGCCCGGTTTCGTCGCCCAGAATGGCCAGCACTCTAGCTTTGCCCCGGCGGAATGACTGGCGATCGCCCGTGGCGGCGCGGATATTGGGGGGCGATCGCACGATCTGCACCTGCTGCCCCAGCTCCCAGGTCTCCCAGGGCAGGCGGGCAATTGCGATCGGGTCGCAGGTGATAAATAGCTCAGTCTTGGCCTGGTCAGGTTCTGCTGCTTGAGACGCTGAGGTCAATTCGGCCCGCAGGTCAAACAGTTTGCCATCCTTCAGCCAGGTGTGAAACTCCGATAGCAGCCGAGCCTCGGCCTGCTTGAGCTGGCTGTGCCAATCGACCTCGGCAGCTACCACCTGCCCGGTGGCCCCGACCCGGCCCCGCAGCGCCTGCTTGTAGTAGCCCAGGTAGGCCCGCCGCCAGGCGTCGTACAGCCCCAGTAGTGCTGAAGGAAAAGCCAGGTGCGTAGATAGCTGCTGCCCCTTGCCCCAGGTGAGGTCGAACAGACAGCTCTGGTCTATTTTGCGAATCGTAAGGCGGTAGGGCATGGGAGTGGGGAGCGGATGGGTGGATGGGTAGCGATTATCTTCTTTGTCAAGCTCATCCTGCTATGCGATTAGCCTCGGCGGGATGGCAGCGGAAATCAAGCCAGGAGCCCTGCCTGCATCAGACAGAGTCTTGCTGTTCCTTATGTGGCGGCGGGCAGGGAGCAAGCCGGAGCCTGCCAGAGGGTGTCATGTTCTACCATGGCATTGAGAATAATCACCAGTTTGTGCATGCAGGCCACCAGGGCAACCTTTTTGAGTTTTCCCCGCTGCAGCAGGCGCTGGTAGTAATCGCGAATGACCGGATTATGGCGAGTGGCGACTAACGCGGCCATGTAGAGGCCTGTGCGCACGGTGGCTCGACCGCCGCTAATCATCCGCTTACCCCGCATCTGGCCGCTATCGCGGTTGAACGGGGCGAGGCCACACAAGCTGGCTAGGCGCTTCGCTGAGATCTGTCCTAACTCGGGGAGTGAGGCCAAGAGGAGCCCCGTCGTCACAGCCCCAATACCCGGCACACTGGTGAGGATCTCGCGGGTGCGCTGCCACTGATCGCTCTGGGCGATGAGCTGCTCAATCTGGGTATCGAGGTCTTGGATCTGTTGCTTGAGCCAGTCAATATGCTGCTCAATGCTCTGACCCGTCCTGGCTCGTGCTGAGCGTTGCCGGGCTTTTTCGGCACTCATCATCTCGACGAGTTGCTGCCGTCGCGTGACGAGGTCTTGAAGGTGTTGACTGGCCTCACTCGCCATCGCCCGTACCTCTGGACGGATGGCATCGGCAAAGTGAGCCAACACCTCGGCATCAATTTTGTCTGTTTTAGCCATGCGCCCCGTGGCCCGGGCAAAATCACGCACTTGACGTGGATTCACCACAACGGCGGGCCAGCCCTCCGCCATCAACGTTCGCGCCGCCAGGGCTTGATAGCCCCCGGTCGCTTCCAGCACAATCAGACTCGTCTCGCGACGAAACGCCGTTAACGCCTGTAGCAACTCTCTTAAACCAGAGTCACTGTTGGCCACCTGAACGCTTAATCCAAGTGGACGGACGTACACATCTAAGGTGCGCTTGGATACGTCAATGCCAACCCATTGATGCGCTTGTGATAGTTCAGTCATGGTTGTATCCACCCGTGTAGGAGGTTAATCTGACATCACTCGTCCTTGCTCGATACGGAGTCTAAGCTCCTGGCGATTTTGCGAGTTAACTTCAGAGGTGTGCAGCGACCCATGCTACGTTCGGTTTTGGACAACCTAGGGTGGGACGGTCTGCCACACACCTCTAAAGATACAAGGGTGGGCATTGCCCACCAGGTCTCTGGCGCTAGCTAGCGATCGCCCATGGGGCTCCACTGACCCGAAAACAAAAACGAGGCCCAGTAGTAAGGATGTTGATAGGCTGGAGCCTCAATAAACTCAAGCTGTACCTGGCGCAGGGCCTCGCTGCGGCCTTCGCCGTTTTGCAAGCGCTGGTAGTAGCGCTGCATCAGTTCGGCGGTGCCGAAGTCGTCTACTTTCCACAGGCTCATCAGCTGACTTTCGGCCCCGGCCATGACAAAGGCACGGCGCAGACCGTAGACCCCTTCACCATTGGCCACTTGGCCGACGCCGGTTTCGCAGGCGCTTAGCACCACCAGACGGGTGCCGCGCAGGTTTAGCCCGGTGGCCTCTAGGGCGGTGAGCACACCGTCTTCGCCTGCGCTGGTGCGGGGGTTGAACCCGGCTAGAGCCAGGCCAGAGCGCAAGAGGGGATTTTCGGTGCTGGTGGGGCGGGTGGGTGGGGGTGCCTGCCCGGTAGAGATAATTTCGATAGAGGCGCGATCGCCCCGAGTAGCCCCAGGGGGCGGCACAAATTCCACATCTTCGAGAAAGAATCCGTGGGTGGCGATGTGCAGAATGCTGGGGGCTTGCACTTGCTTGAGGGCGTTTTCGGTGGCGTTGGCTTCGGTGAGGATGATGGCGTTGTCTGGGAGCAGGGGGGTAATGGCATCGACTTCTTGCTGAGTGCCTGGCAGGGGGCCAAAGCGCAGGTCGGTGATGTCGGTGGAGCGCTGGGTTGTGGCCCTCACCCCCGGCCCCTCTCCCAAGGGGAGAGGGGAGGTAGCAGGGGAGGTAGAGGCGGCGGCGATGAGTTGGGTGCTGCTGGGGTCGGCGGTGTCGTAGTTGGGGTTGGCGAAGAGGACGGGGGGCTGCTGGCTGAGGGCGGGGTTTTGCAGGCGTAGCAGGTCGCGCCCGGTGGTGAGGTGGGTGAGTGTGTAGGTTTCGGCCAGGTAGCGGTCTTGCTCATCGACCAGGGCGGCGAAGGGGACGAGGTTGAGCTGGCTGTCGGGGGAGAGCAGTAGGTGGGTGGCCTCGCCGAGGAGGGGGCGGATGGGGGCCATGACCAACTCATCGAGAGCGCGGGCGGTAGTGCGGGCTTGGGTGAGAGAGTTGGGGGTGCGGGTGGCGGAGAGGAAGGCGCGGGCGGCGGTGTCGATGGCCTCAGTATCGCCAAGATCGACCCATTGGGGATCGCCTGTGGCGTGGAGGATGTAGGCGGCGTAGCGGGGAGAGCCCCACTGTTCTGCTCGGCTGGCGGTGGGGTCGAAGGGCTTGTACTGCACTAGCTCCACCAGGGCAGCATCGGCGGAAATCAGCGCTTGCACGGCTTCGATTTCAACAGGTTCGGTTTCGACCCGGAACGCTGCACTGCGGCGGGATAGCTCATTTTCTAGGCGGTTGGCTGTCTGGCGAAGGTCGTCAATGCGGGTGCGGTATGCCTCTGGGTCTTGGTCGCCCAGGCCACCGTAGAGCTGAGCGGCGAGTTGGGTTTGTGCGGCGGTGTAGTCGTCGAGCAGAGGGGCCAGGTCGGGGCTGAGGTTTTGGCGCAGGAGTTGCTGTGTGTCGGTGACAGCATCAAGGACACGGCCTTTGCGTCGGAGGACGGTGGTGAGGGCGAGGTGGGCAGCAGAGGGGCTGGGGTTGGTATCTTGCAGGTGTAGGGAGATAGCACCATTGGTAGTACCAGAGATAGTAGCGATATAAGCCTGCTTGCGATCGTCGGAGCCAACAGCCAGGTTGAGGTTGAGGTTAGTTTCTTCTACCGCCAGCCCCTGTCGCAACAATGTCAATGTGGTGTCTGTTTCTCCCTGCGCCCAGGACAGTGTGGCCAGGTTGCTGAGGCTGGTAGCCACATCGGGGTGGCGATCGCCCAACTGCTCGCGTCGGATGTCCAGCGCCTCTTGGTAGAGGAGTTTGGCCTCCCCATAGCGCCCTTGGGCTTTGTATACTCCCGCTAGGTTGTTGAGGCTGGTAGCTACATTGGGGTGGTGATCGCCCAACCTGTTACGAAGAACTATCAGCGACTCCTGGTAAACAGGTTCGGCCTCCCCATACCGCCCCTGGGCCTCGTACAGCACAGCCAAGTTATTGAGGCTGATAGCCACATCGGGGTGGCGATCGCCCAACTGCTCGCGGCGGATGACGAGGGATGCTTGAAGGAGGGGTTCGGCCTCCCCTAAGCGACCTTGCATGTTGTGTAGCACAGCTAGGTTGTTAAGGATGGTAGCGACCAAGTGATGGCGACTACCAAGCTGCTCGCGAACAATCGATAAAGACTCCTGGTAGAGTGCTTCTGCCTCCCCGTAGCGCCCTTGGGCGCGATATAGCTCGGCCAGGTTATTGAGGCTGTTGGCCACATCGAGGTGGCGATCACTCAACTGCTCACGTCGAATCGACAGAGCCTCCTGGTGGAGGGATTCAGCTTCCCTATAGCGACCCTGTGCGTTGTACAGGATCGCTAGGTTGTTGAGGCTGGTGGCGACATCGGGGTGGCGATCGCCCAACTGCTCGCGACGAATATCTAGCGATTCCTGGAAGAGGGCTTCCGCCTCGTCGAAGCGCCCTTGGTCTCGGTACAGTGAGGCCAAGTTGCCGAGGTGGCTGGCAACATCAGGGTGACGATCACCTAAATGCTCGCGTCGAATATCTAGTGATTCAAGGTAGAGCACTTCAGCCTCCACCAACTGACTCTGGGCACGGTACAGCCCGGCTAGGTTGTTGAGGCTGGTGGCCACATCGAGGTGGCGATCGCCCAACTGCTCGCGCCGAATATCCAGCGACTCCTGGTAAAGAGGTTCAGCCTCACCAAAGCGACCTTGCGCACGGTACAGCCCGGCTAGGTTGTTGAGGCTGGTGGCGACAGAGGGGTGGCGATCACCCAACTGCTCACGACGAATATCCAGCGACTCCTGGTAAAGAGGTTCAGCCTCACCAAAGCGTCCTTGGGCTTCGTACAGAAAGGCCAGGCTGTTGAGGCTGGTGGCGACAGAGGGGTGACGATCACCCAACTGCTCGCGACGAATCGTTAGAGCCTCTTGGAAGAGGGGTTCGGCCTCCTCATAGCGACCTTGCGCACGGTACAGCCCGGCTAGGTTGTTGAGGCTGGTGGCGACAGAGGGGTGACGATCACCCAACTGCTCGCGACGAATCGTTAGAGCCTCTTGGAAGAGGGGTTCGGCCTCCTCATAGCGACCTTGCGCACGGTACAGCCCGGCTAGGTTGTTGAGGCTGGTGGCGACATCGGGGTGGCGATCGCCCAACTGCTCACGATGAATTGCCAGTGACTCCTGATAGATGGGTTCGGCTTCCCCGTAGCGCCCTTGATCCCGATACAGATTGGCTAGGTTGTTGAGGCTGGTGGCGACATCGGGGTGGCGTTCCCCCAACTGCTCGCGACGAATCGTTAGAGCCTCTTGGAAGAGGGGTTCGGCCTCCTCATAGCGACCTTGCGCACGGTACAGCCCGGCTAGGTTGTTGAGGCTGGTGGCGACATCAGGGTGGCGATCGCCCAACTGCTCACGACGAATCGACAGCGCCTCATTGTAAAGGGGTTCGGCCTCCCCGAAGCGTGCTTGATCACGATACAGTCCAGCCAGGTTGTTGAGGCTGGTGGCGACATCGGGGTGGCTGTCGCCCAATTGCTCGCGACGAATCGACAGCGCTTCCTGGAAGAGGGGTTCGGCTTGCCCGTAGCGCCCTGCCCGAGACAGCTCAAGTCCTTGGGCATTAAGACGGGTTGCTTTGGCTAGTTGTTCTGCCCGTTCTCCATCAGCCGCTGTTCCCGCCTGCACGGTCAACTGGTAACGTCCCGTCTCCCCAGAGGTAAACGAGAGCGCACCAATCTTGTAAGTGCCTGTATCGGGCAAGTTCAACATAAGGCGGGCATTAGTACCCTCTCCACCATCGTCATCTGTTGCAACAGGTTGATCATTAGGGCCAAGCAGCGCCAAAAATGCATCAAACTCATCACTGATCAGGTCAATGACGACGATTTGACCCGCTACGCCTTCAAACATGTGGACATTAACGTAGCGGCCATCCTCCAAAACCTGGCTACTCTCATCTAGCACCCCTCTGATGGTCAAGGGCTCGATCGCCGGAACCGACTGGGCCACCCTCATCGCCTCAGCCTGGGCCGGGGGCCGCGACCAGGCGCTAGGGCTCTGACCCACCACCAGCGCCGCCAACAGTGCCAGGCTCACCATGCGGGTGGGCCGACCATTCTGCATAACCCAAACCAACCTGCGGATGTGTTGTGGTAGCGATGTCATAGCGGCCTCTTAGGAGTAGACTTTGGCAAACGGGGGCGTCATTCCATCATTTATATTCCTGGCCGCACTGAACTTATTCAGCATTGCCCAGATAGTCTTTAGCTTTAGCCAGGCCGCCTATGATAAAAATTGAGGTCTGTAATCTCGGCCAAGATGCCAACCCCACCGTGGGCATCGGTCACATAGCGCAGAGCCATCAAAAACTCCGCCACATTCCCGCCCTCAATCGCCGCCGAGAGGTATTCAGCCGCCACCTCAACATCTTGCAGCTCTTCCACCAAAATATCGTCGTAGCTTTCAGTCGGCATGACTTGTATACTCCTGCCAATAAGGGGATAAGGGAAAGGGGACAGGTATCCTCAAACCTCGGGCCGAAACACAAACGGCGGCCAATTGAGGGTCGTGCCGTTGGGCAGCTCAATGGTGGCAGTAAACTGCTCATCCCAGGTGCCAATCACCTGGGCATAGAGGTAGGCAGCATCGAGATCTGGGCTCAGGGTTTGCTCCGCCAAAATCGCCTCAGCATCGCGCACAATCAGCCGGGTGCCGGGCGGCAGCTGTTCCCCAGGCACCGGCCCCAAAAAGAGAAACAACGACCATTCTGGCGGGCGAGGTTCAAACATCGTCCAGGTGAGGGCATAGAGCCGAAACGGTAGGCCAAACTGCTGGAGGTCAGTGTAGGCTCCCCTCGCCGTACTAGGAATTGAGACCCCCGCCGGTTCTAAATCTCGCAAAACAGCCTCCAGCTCTTCGGCGGGGGTGCTGGTCGACATCATGGCGTGGGCTGGGGCCAGGGGCTGCAGCAGCGTCCAGGCCAACCCATCGGCCACGGTGTCGAGCTGGTCGCGCAGCCAGCGGCCCGCGTTGATCAAATCTCCGGCCCGCTGGGTCAGAAGAGAGGGCCGGGCCGGGGTCGGTGCGCTGGTGGCTTCAGGACTGGCCACTGCCAGTTGCTCAGGGTCAAGGCAGTTCAGATACAGCAGGATATCTTCGGGAGAGGAATCAAAATACTGCACAGGCACGCGGTAGGTGCCGTCGGCCTGGGCGACGAATTCTCCCTGGCGCTGATGGGCCAGCAGGCGATCGCGCCGCAGCCCCGCCAAAATGGTCACCTGGTCGGCTTCTTCTTGCACCTCCGCCAACACGTAGAGGTGGGCAAAGTTACTGGCATCGTCCACCGCGCTCTGGGGAATGGTCACCACCTCATCGCTGAGGCTGCCCTGGGCCACCACCGCCAGGCGAAAGTCGTTGACCCGGCATGTAACCGCTGGATTGGGGGGGCGATTCTCCTGCGGAGAGGCTTCGCCAACGCGATCATAGTAAAGGGCGATATCTTGAGCCCCGGCCTCTAGCCACTGTTGCAGCCCCTGCACCGCCATGGCCCGCAGAAACGTCGGCCACTGCTGGGCCACATCGGGCTCTTGCTGACACACCTGCACCGCCCAGTCGATGGCGGTGGCCGACAGGGTCACCGTCGATGAGCGCCAGGGCTCAAACTCAAATTCAGCAGACTCGGCAGAATAGCTCATAGGACGTAGAGGGGGGAATGGGTAGGCGGCGAAAGAGAGCAACATCATGACTCAGTACCCGGCATAAAGGGGTGAATGGTAGTGCAGAGCTGGTGGGCAAACAGGCTTTTGGCGGTGCGGCCCTTGGGCTGTTGGGCCTCAGCGGCGGCGGCGGCTAGCATGTCGTCCACCTCTTGGGCTAGCAGGGTTTCTAGGGCTTGGTCAATTGCCTTAAGGCGATCGGCAGACACGTAGGCAAGGGCTTGGCGGCGCACGGTTTCGTAGAGCTGGGGCAGCAGCCGGTGGCGCACATCCGATCGCAGGCGCTTCAGATTGAGCAATCGATTCACCTGCACCTGGGAGCTAAGGCCAATGTCGGCGGCTAGCTTGCCCATGGGTAACCCTTTGCAGTGGAACAGGTGCAACCCCTGCACGTAGGCCCGATCTTGGGGTGGCTTACGGCCCCGCAACCGATCAATGTTGGCCTGGATGACGGCGGCGATCGCGCCATCTAGCTCCTGCACCATGGCCTGGCGATAGGCCTGCAAAAACTCGTCCTGGTCATCGCCGGTATCCGGCGGCGGGCTGGCCTGGGCATCGGCCAACTTTTCCCAATCTGCGCTGTCCGATTGATAGGCCACCGCTGGGCCACCCCGCACATGCACCCGGTACTGGCGCAGTTGCCCGGCGAGCTGCCGCAGCTGGGCCAGGGTGTCTTTGGGGGACAGGTGGGGGGCGATCTCCCGCAGTTGCTCGGGAGTGGGGGTTTGGCAACGCTGGCGGTTAAGGCGCTGAGCCATGCGATCGCGCAGATAGATCTGCTGGTAGCGATCTAGCAATGCCGCCGCCTGGGTAACTTCGTACTCGCTGCACAGGTGGTACTGACGCAGAATCCGCTGCACCTGATCGGGCGTGGTGTCGTTCAAAATGGCCCAGTCGCTGACCCGGTATAGGCCCTTTTCGAGCAGCACCCGGTTGAGGGCCGGGTGGTGGTTAGTGCGCCGACTGGCCCAGGTGCTGAGGGCCGCTTTGGTGGGGTCGTAGGTCTCTAAAATCTCTAGGGTAAAAGGGCGGTAGTCGGAGGCTAGCCGCCCATCATCGTCGAGCACGAGATAGAACAGGTCAGTTTTGCTAAAGCCGTAGTCTGGGCCAAACCGCTGGGCTAGGCTAATGCACACCTGCTGAATCTGGTGGGTAATGAAGCAGCGCAGGCTCAGCTGGGCTAGCTCAGCCTCGGTCTGCCCCGACGACCAGGTAGCGAAGATCAACCGTGGCCAGTCAGTTTCAGGGGCGTCGGCAATGGTGCTCTGAAACCAGGTTTGCACCTGGGGCAGCACCTGCACCTGGCACTCGCCTGAGCTGGTCAGGCGCACCAGTTGCCAATAGCGTGAAGCAGTATCCATGGGTTGCTGGAACTTGCAGGTTAACGGTAACGGTCGGGGTGGCAGGGTGATTTCCCCCGCCACTATTAACTATTGCTGACCACCGGGAACTTATTCATGGAGTTTTCGTAGATTTGAAATACGGCTGCTGAAACGGGCGATCGCAGCCAACCTCACTCGGCAGCCCCGATTAGGGTAAAAGCAGCCCACAGGCGCGGGTCAGGATAGTCTTGCAGAGTGGTCAACATGGCCTGCCTTAGAGCCTGGGCTTTGTCGCCTGTCTGCTGCCAATGAAAATAAAACGCCTGCATCAGCGCTGCAGTTGACTCATCATCTACTGCCCACAGAGACACCATCAAACTGGGCACACCAGCGGTGGTAAACGCCCGCGACAGACCAATCACACCATCGCCCGTGATCCGTCCTCGCCCGGTGTCGCAGGCGCTGAGCACGACTAGGTCGGCGGTCAAGTTCAACTGCAAAATTTCTGCCGAGGTCAGCAGCCCCGCATCGTCGCCGTTGGGGGCTAGCGCAATGGCTCCGGGAACATCTAAGACGCCAGAGTCTTCGGGGGTGCCATATTCCAGCAGGCCATGGGTGGCGAAATGAATAATGCGGGCCTGGGGCATATGTTGCACAACCGCCGCTTTGGTGGCCCGATCGCCTAGGAGCGCTTCGGTGCCAAAGTCATTGGCGATGGCAATGGCTTCGTTTTCAGCCCCTTTGAGGGGGCTAAGTTGCGTCACTTGATTGCTCAGAGGATTCCACACGCTGGGCATGGTGGGGTTGCCCACAATCAGCATTTCACTACCTTGCAGGGTCGATGGGCCAGTGGCAAGGCGCTGTTGATGGGTTAAATCTAGCACTTGAATGGAGGGGGCGGTGAGCAGGGTATGGTTTTCGATCAGGTATTGACCGTCGGCGTTAACTAGGGCGGCAAAGGGCACCAGAAAGAGGTCTTGGTGGGGGATGATCACCACTCGCTGGGTTGGATCGGTGGGGAGGTGTGAAGCGATCGGGGCGATTAAAAGCTGGTGCAGCTGCTGAAGCCGCTGCTGCCGCTCGGCTTGCTGCTGCTCGGATGCTTCAGAACTGTGGGCAATGAAAATGTCGCCGCGATCGCTGCCCCGCACCCCAAGGGTTTCGCGCACTAAGCTAACCAACTCAGGCAGATCTTGCCCAGCTAGGTCAACAGCCTGAAAGGCGATCTCTCCAGTAGGTTGGATGACCCAGATAAAAAGCTCTTGGCTAGAGACAGCGGAGTATTGAACCAGAGTAGCCTGCTGCTCTCTGGCAACCCGTTGGATGCCTGCCAATGAAAGAGCCTCTACCGAGTTAAGTAACGGCGCATCTGAATCACTATTACCGGAAACACGTATTGCTAATAAATCAGCAAGCGCTCTACTTCTGCCTCTTTCAGAAAAGACGAGAGCTTGTTCGGTGTTATTTTGAGCAATGAGTGATATTTGCAGATTTTGATAGGCTCGAAGGTAAGTATCAAAAAAAGAAATCTTGCTGGCATCAGGAAGACTCTCAATTTGCATAGATTCAAAAACATCGATAGCCATCTTCAAAGCATCTATTGCCAACGAAAATAGCCCTGATTCATGATAGCTCAATGCAAGATTGTTCAGTCCACTTCCTACATCTCCTTGCGTGCCAATCTCTTGTGCAAGAGCAATGCTCTGTCTGTGAAAATCAGCAGACTCTTCGTATCCACCTAAAAAAAAGTAAGCAAGGCCTAAACTGTTTAACGCAATTGATTGTCCTCTTTGATCACCAATTTCTTGGGCTATTGCAAGATGTTGGCCAGAAAAATGGATGGCTTTCTGATATTGTCCTAAGCTAATGTAAGTATTTCCTAGCCCACCTAGCGAGATGCCTTCATTCTGTTTATCTCCAAGTTCACGGGCAATCGCAAGTTGCTGTTCATATAAATCAATGGCTACTTGGTACTGCTCTAAGTTGCGATAAATAATAGCCAGGTTGCCTAAACCATTGCCTTCACCTTGGCGATCTTCAAATTCGCGAGCAATATTAATGCGCTGTTCGTATAGACCAATTGCTGTTTGGTATTGTCCCAAGCTAGAATAAGAATTGGCTAGGTTGCCTAAGGCTCTTCCTTCTGCCTGCTTATCCCCAGTCTCGCGAGCAACTACTAAACTTTGCTGATATAATTCGGTAGCTTGGTGATAATGTCCTAGGCTGAGGGCAACAATCCCTAGGCCACCTAATGCAGTTGCTTCTGATTCTCTATTTCCGGCCTCCCGTGAAACGACAAGCTGTTGAGAGTAAAATTCACCTGCTTCAGGATACTGATCTAGACTGATATACGAAAGTCCTATGTTCCCTAATGTAGTTATTTCAAGATCTTGATAGCCGAAATCGCGGGCGACACTAAGACATTCCCTAAAGAAATTTATTGCCTGTTCATATTGTCTAGAGCTAGCGTGGTATGTGCCTAGGTTGTTGAGTGCACTAGCTTGGCTTCTGGAATCTTCAGTCTCGCGAGCAATGATTAGTCTTTGTTCTTCAAAGTTGACTGCTTCTTGGTGTAGGCCTATTCTTCTGTAAGCAATAGCCAAATTTCTTAGGATAATTCCTTCCTTTTGCAAACTTTCTTGGAAGAACGTGGAGCGCACTTCAGAGTCTTGGTAAAGTCTCAAGGCTTGCTGCCAAAATTGAATTGCCTCTGTGAATTGGCTCATCTGATATTGCTGATCGCCTAATTCGCTCAGCCGATCGCCCTCTGCCAGTTGAGCAGCCGGATCTGCTTGGGCGATCGCAGGCGCAGATTGAGCAGGCAAAACTCCCCAGGGGAGCAACGGACTGAGGAGTGCGATCGCGCCTGCATGGACGAGATTAATGACGAAGACACGCATGGGATACCTAAAAAATAAAGTGATTGTGTAAGTCATGGCACTTCCGCTAAGTCCGCTCTCCCCTAGAGAGTGTTTGAAAAGTGATTCGCTGTAGCTTTAGTCACCTGTCGATCCCCCCTGCCCCCTTAAAAAGGGGGGTCTGAGTCCGCTTCAAAGTCCCCTTTTCTAAGGGGGACTTAGGGGGATCTTCACTTTGGCTACAAGAAACAGGACTTTTCAAACGTCCCCTCAGCAAGAAACCTCACTCACCATGCTTCCGTCACCCTTGCCAGGTTTGTAGGCTGAGTGGCGCGATCGCAGAACCCAACAAGGCTTACCGCTGTTGGGTTTTGCTCCGCTTTACCCAATCTACAAGAACTACTGCTATACCGGTACAGAGCTAGTTCTCTACGATTTGAATCATGGTCGAGATAGCTGCCATTTTGGTCACATCTACCGCTTGTACCCCACCGCGCACCTCAAAATCGCCTCGGGTACTGCGGTCAATATCCCCCAGCAGGTTCTCCACAAAATTCAGCGTATCCGTCTCCCGCAGGCTCATCGGTTGACCCCGAGTAGCCCGTGTTTCACCGGCAATATCTTGAATGGACCGCAGCACATCTCTCAAAGGCTCGGTACTGGCAATGGTGAGCATCTCCACATAGCCCGAACCGCGCAGGCAGAGGTGAAAGTCATCGCTGGGATCTGCACAATAATCGCGGCCAGGGCTGCGGGCCAAGCGGTGTTCTGGGGCGGTCAGAGACTGCCCCGGCTCCAGCAGCGCGGCATCCTCAGGAGCAGACCAGTCGGTTGGGTGGAGCACTGTAATCCGTCCCGTGCTGCCAATACCCAAGACCCCTACATAAATGCGACGGTCTTCGTAGTTGGTGACGGTGATGGTGATCTCAGCCCCTGACTTAAGCGGGGTAATGGTCTCATCTAGGCGTTGGGCAATAGTCTCTGTGCTGCGACCGCCCCGGCTGCCGCCTCGGCCAACGGCATCGCCTTCCATGGGCTGCACCACGACAGTCATATTCAGGTCAGACGTGTCACTATTGAGCACTGATCGCAAAATCCGTCCCGCTAGCAGCACCTGAAACTGAGGCACCAGGCGATTTACCGCTGTTTCTACTGCCTCCCCAGGGGAGCCAAAGCTGTCGCGCAGGGGCACTAGCCCTAGGGTAAACAGGCCCAGGGTGCCTAGAGCCCCAACATTTTGTACCTGCTCGGTAGCGGCTAGGGCTAGCCCCGCTTCGGTCATGCGGCCAATTAAGAAGTTGGGGCTCTCTTCTCCATTGACAGCCACCGGCTCTACCCGCCTGATCGGGTTGAGGCTCGCTCTCATTGCCGCTGCATCATTTCCCAAGGACGGATCGAGGCCTAACCGGAGGGTTAAATCTTGAGGCACCCCCCGCACCCGCTCGCGCAGTAGGGCACTGGTCAGGGTGTTGGCACGCCCTTGGCCTTGTAAGACCCCATAGCCCATCAACCCTGATCGCCGGGTTTGCTCGATTTGCCCCAGCTCATTGCCCTGGGCATCAATGGCCGTAAAAATTGCCCCCGCTTCAAAGGCATCTAAACTTTGAGATGACACCCCCCCCAGCCAAAACTGGATCTCGCCATTATTAGTACCGAGTACCACCGCCTCTGCCGCTGGGGTTTTAGGAGCCAGGAAAAACAAAGGCTGCTGGCCATGGCTGCTGTCGGGCGCTGTCATGAAAACGGGGGCCTGGTCTAAGCGAGCACTGCGGGCCACATCGCGGGTAGAGCGGGCTAGGTCAACAAACACTCGCTCTAGGGGCAGGCTGCCGGGCTGCTGCCACAGATAGCGGGTTAGGGCATAGGTAAAAGCCCCGGCGTGAAATTGTCCTGGCCCTACCCGGCCAAAGGTGGCATCGGCAGCCAGTTGGTTGGCCTGGGCCGACCCCAGGGCTACTCCCTTGGCAATCCCTGCTGTGCGTCGTGCTTTGAGTTCTTCGGTAGACCAGCCCAGTTGCTCTAGCCAGTAGGTATGGGTGTCTTTTTCAGTCTGACTGGGGCCAGCTTCGCCTAGTTCTAACCGCGACTCTACCGCCCGAAAGCGCAAGTCACCCCGAGTGCCGCCGCCAGAGTGGCAACTGTCCAACATCACCGTCACCTGGTCTGTTTTCAAAGCTGACATCAGCAAAAACAGGGTTTTGCCCATGATGTCGTTGACCTCGGTGCCCTGTATGCCCTGGCGGGCATCGTAGGGGAGCATGGTGCCGTTATAGCCTTGAACGCGATCGTAGCGATCGATACGGGGCAAGAGAATCGGGTCAGGATCGCGCACCAGAGAGCCATGGCCCGAAAAATGAAACACCACCACATCCCCTGGCTGTGCCTGCATTAAATGGTTTTCAAAGGCGTCGAGCAGGTTTTGGCGGGTGGCGTTTTCATCGGTGAGGGTGAGAATATCGCTGGGGGCAAAGCCAAACCGATGCACTAGCAGTTCTTTCTGCATCTGCACATCGGTGACGCAGCCTCGCAGGGGCGACACTCCGGGGGGATAGGCGTTAATTCCCACTAGCAGGGCTAACTTTCGAGGAGTGCCCTGGGCTAAAACCTGACCGTACTGATTGGCCTGGCGCAAAAAGTCAGCTTGGCTAAGGCCGATAGCCGCTAAAGCAGATCCGGCAGCCTGAAGAAAATGGCGACGGTTGAGGTAAGGCATAGGACAACACTATTAATTATGAATATCGTGAAGCGGGAACACAGGTATGGAAACCAGGGCTGGGGTGACATTAGCCTATCTGTCTGACTCCCAAAAACTTATTCACTTTTATGGAATCTTCCAATCAAAGCTTTGGGATGACTTCACGGCTAGACCGGGCTACAGCCCATTGCCGATCAAAATAAACGGTGCCCAGTAGTAGGGATGGCTGAGGCTGTCGGCCACCGCCAGGGGCAGCCCCGTCCGGCTGCTGATAACGTCAATACCCGCTCTGCGATCGACCCCCGACGCCGTAAAGTCGCCCTCGATCAGGGCGATTTGGGCCTGTTGCAGGGCCTCGGTTTTGCTCAGCCCCTGGCTGAGGTTGGCGTAGAAGGCATCCATCAGCATCTGGGTGCCGCCGTCGCTGACGATCCACAGGGAGGCGATCGCCGCGTCGGTCCCCGCCCGCTTCATCCGGTAGCCCAGGCCCAAAATTTCGGCCCCATTGCCGTCGATGATATCTCCCACCGCCGTTTCGCAGGCGCTCAGCACCACCAAATCTACGTTGGGAAAGTTCCAGCGGCTCACATCCTGTAGGGTGACGTGGCTGCCATCGCCAAACAGAATAAACGAGTCCCCGATGGGCCAGGGTTAAAGCTGGCGTGGGTGGCCAGGTGGATAATGTTGTAGTTGTTCATGTCCAGCACCAGGGACTGGTCAAAGGCTTTATTCAGCCGCTGGTCGGTACCGGGCACCAGACAGGCAATGTTTTCGACCTCGCGCCCGGCGTAGGTGAGGCCGTCAAACAGTAGAGTACGGGTGCGGGTGGGAATGGAAAACTGCCCCTCGGTAACGGCGGCTAGCATCGATAGCCCGCCGGAGAAGGGGCGGTTGTTGGCATCCTCGCCGACCTGAAGGCACGGAGAGGATGTCACATTAGGAGGTTAGTAGTATGACGACAATATGCAGCGACGTTAGATGATTGTTGAACAACGGTGGCAAACTACAGGAGAAACTAATCGCTATAGTTAGGAAAGAACGCAAGTGGCAATTGCTCAAAACCTGGCTTCCCAAAAAAATATCCTTGAAATAGGTTGATCCCCTCTTCGTGACACCACTGATATTCTTCGTTGTTTTCAACCCCTTCAGCAATGATGTCGATTCCAAGATCTTGACAGGTGCGAACAATCCCACGAACAATCGCCTGACGAGGCCCGTGAGTGTGAATATCTCGTATCAGTGACATATCAATTTTGATACTGTCAGGTTGAAATTCAGCTAGCAAATTCAGCCCAGAGTAGCCAGCACCAAAATCATCAATGGCAACGCTGACACCAGAACTTCGATGAGCATTAACAGCCTCAATAAACCATCCAATATTATTAATAATTTCAGACTCGGTTATTTCGATTGTGATTTGATTAATAGGAATACCTGAGTAAGCAGCCATCTCAAGAGTTGAGGAGATTGCTGACTTAGATACCTCTAAACTGCGCGGCAAAAGATTGAGATTGAGATTGCAGCCAATCCCAAGACGTGCAGCCAAAGGAATCGCTTTTAGGCGAAGGATTTCATCAAAGCAGTATTTGTTTCCTTCGTGCACCTGTTGAAAAATATTCAAAGCTGGGCTATTGTCAATACCCCGAACTAAGGCTTCAAATGCAACAATTGAAGCTGTATCAACATTGATAATTGGTTGAAATGCGAATGAAAATTGAGGTAGAACTGGTTCCATAGAAAAATTCTAGAGATAGGTGGCAGAGGGCAGCTTCTCAAACTCTGGCTTGGCAATGAGACTGCCCTGGATGAGGCTGATCTCCTCTTCACAAAACCATTTATATTCGTCATAAGTTTCAACTTGCTTTGCGATTAGATCAATGCCTAAATCATTACAAGTTTGATAAATTCCACGAACAATGGCTTGTCTTGGACCATTCGTATCAATGCCACGGACGAGCTGCTCGTTCAGGCAAATCATCTCTGGACGCAAGGGTTCTAACAAATTCAACCCTGCACGTCCAGCTCCAAAATGGTCAATCGCAATTCTTAGTCCAGCACTGCGGTAATCTTCAATAATTCTGGCAAATTTCTCGGAATCGCCAATTAGCTTATCTTGATCGATCTCGAGAATGATGCGACTTGGGTCAATTCCATTTTTCTCAGCAGATTCCAATGTAGATTGAATAGCCGAGCGTGCATCATCGACGTGGCGAGCTAGAAAGTTGAGATGAAGATCACATGGCAGCCCTAATTTGGCTGCCATACTAACTGCAATTGCGCGGCAGTTTGTGTCAAAGTGCGACCATTCTCGTTCGCTTATCTGTGGTGATATTTTTAGGAATTCTTCGTTATTTGCCCCACAAATTAAGGCCTCATATGCCACAACGTTTGATAGACTAACATCAATGATTGGCTGAAATGCAAATGAAACTTTGGTCGTTTGCATCGTGGCTGGTTGCATCGTTCCTAAATCTGGATTACCCCTGCCTGCTGGAAGTGAGGTGTGCTTGACTTTAGACCGCCAGCGTCCTTCACGAAACGCGGCTAGCAATTTCCTTGCTCGTCCTGAATTAATTTGGGTAAAACTTGAGCCTGTGGCGAAAAAATCATTCAACCCAATAATTTGATCTAGTTCCTGCGAGCTGATTGTTGAGAACCCCATAGTCCATTCACCAAAAGAGCGCTTTGGAATCGGTTCGCGAATGATCACAACGGCTTTAGTATGCCTCTCATCTTGAGCGATAGTCTGATACAACTGATCGACCGCTTCGGGAGCACCTTCAAGAACTTGAAAGAAACTGCCATTGTCATAAAGGAGCATGCCTGTGATGCCAAGCTGAGCATTTTTGGCTCGTGAATTTGCTAGTAGTTCTACTAGTTCATCATCTTGAAAAGGCCGAGTTGCAGCGCTGCTGTAAATTATATGGATTAATGGAGACATGGCTACCGTGACTTATCTTTGGATATTTGTTTCTTGGGCTTCTGTCGTCGTTTTGGCTACCTACGATCAATCATAGATAGTTTACCCGGACTATTGAGCCCCAAGACCATGAGCCGCAAGGGTTAAAGTTCTCTGGGGCCTATACTTGCTTAGTCTGAGTGGTCGAAATGATGATCAAGGTTGCTCATTGTACCCAACTCCTTCAATCATCACGCAAAAAAGGCTGTGCAATGAAAAATTTCCATGAAAAAGCTTAGCGTAGTATCATTTTCTGCTAATTTATGCAACGAAACCATGGCCTCTGTCAACGCCTCAATCACCACGCCTGCTCGACCAAATTGGAACTGCTGGTTACCTTGTTGAAAGAGGCGATCGGCTGCGGCGCAGCGGGCAGCGACTTCTGTATCAGGTGATGACGTTTCCTCGGCAAGAGTATTGGCTGGGTCCAGTATTCCAGCCGCCTAGATCACCCTAGAAAAAGAAATTGAGTTTCTGGCTCTGTCACGCTAGCTCTCGCGCTAAAGCATCAAATTAAGTCATCAAAATCGACCTGAAGTGAATAAGTTCCGATCGCCCAGGAGTAGGTACCCTCGACCGCAATCAACACCTATCCAATGAGGAAACCTGCCATGAACCGTTTTAGCGCCCTGGGCCTATCCTTCGCTACCCTATTCGTCACCCTAGCCGCCCCCATTAGTCTGCAAACCCTACCCAGTGGCACCGTCACCCTTGAAACCGCCGAGGCTATTGCCACCTCTTCCCTCATCAACGTTAGCGGCCAAATTGGCCCCGAACACGAAAAGACCCTCTCCAGCGGTCGCACCATGCGCATGGCGCTGCATTCCTTCTGGGGCCGCAGCGGGCAGTCCATTACCATTTCGCTCACCAGCCAAGACTTCAACACCGTCGTCGCGCTCATTGACGCCAACACCACCGAAGTCATCGATATCCAATCTGACCCCACCAGCAACAACTCTAGCCTGCAAATTACGCTTCCCACCGACGGCCCTTATCTGGTTGGTGTCACTTCCCCCAGCCCGCAGCCCGCAGGCAACTACCGCCTGCTCGTTACCGCTCGGAACTAGAACCCTCGATTCCTTTCTGGCCCCTTTCTTTTCCAAAGAGACGTCGCCAACAACTCCCGTTGACAGGCTCAGGACAAGCCGTCCAGGGGCCAGGGCTAAAGGCTGAGGAGACCCAACGCCATCCAAAAACTCCACCCTAGAGCATTGGTGAAATTGATTATGAAAAAAGCCACCCTACTGACCCTGGCCGCCACCGTTGCGATCGCCGCTGGCATCCCCAGCCTGGCCCTGTGGCACCACACCGACCAAACCAACCAACAGCTGGCCGAGATCGAAGCCCAGCGCCAGGAAGAAGCTAGGGCCGAAGCCCTACGGCAACAACAGCTAGAACAAGAGCGAGCCGCCGCTCAGCAAGAGGTGGCTCGCCTGGAGGCTTTAAGCCAAGAGCAGGAACAGCAGCGCCAGCAAGCAGACCTGGTCAACCAAACCGCTGAAGCCTGGCGACGGTTCAACCAGGCCCTCGATACTGCCATCTCGGCCCACAGCAACAATGCCCAAACCCCAGCGCAGATCTTTGGCACCCTGGCCAACGATCTTGGCACCATTCCCCTAAACCAGATCGACCCCGAACTGGCCACCCTGATCAACGACTTTCGCAGTACCGCCCTGGAGGCCCACCAGATCAAGACCCACTACACCACCCGTATGCAAGAGCTGGATGCTGGAGTCGTCAAGGCCAGCAAAACCGGCTGCGATGTGGGCCGCATGGCGGGGGACGAAAACCCGTTGCGCAACTGCATTGTTGGCGGCCTGCTGGGCGGTTTTGTCTCGGCAGTAGGGGTCAGCGAAGACTTTAACCAGCTGCAAGCCGACTATGAGGCCCGCAGCCAGGGCTTGCTCCAAACGTTTAACGACCTCTACGGTAGAAAAGAGGCCATGGGCGATCGCCTGCAAACTACCTACGGCATCTCGCTATCTTGAGCACTAGTCGCTTCCATAGCACCGAGCATTAGCTAGCCCTACCGAGGGAGCTACATAACCCCAATTCATATTCATCAAACCCGGAGAAAACCCTATGCACCTGACCCGCACCCCTCAGCCCCGGCAGTGGCTGCGCTTCGCCGCCTGCTCCCTCACCCTGGCTGCTTTTCCCTTGGGGTGGAGTCTGCTGCCCGCGCTTCCTAGTCAGGCGATCGCCCCCGCCCAGAGCATTCACAGCAATTCCAGCCTCTCTGAGACCCCGGCCACCCCCCCCCGAATGGCCCGCCTCCAGAGCCTGCTACCCGAGTTAGAAACAGCGGTGATTTTGGCCCCGCAGGTGTATGGCGATCGCATGGAGCTATCCCTGACCACCAAGGACGGTGCTCCCCAGCGCTACACCATCCCCGTCGGCGAAACGGAACTGCGACAGACCATTCTAGACTTTCGCCAGACGCTGACCAGTCCCGGCACCGATCCCCAACCCGCCGCTCAACAGCTCTACCAATGGCTGATCGAACCAATTCAGGCTGAGTTGGCAGCGGCGGGAGTCGAGACCATTCTGTACGTGCCCGACGGCATGTTGCACTACGTTCCCCTGGCGGCCCTCCACACGGGCGATCAGTGGTTGGCAGAACGGTACGCCGTCAACAGCTTCACCGCTGCCGCCATGGACGTTGCTAGTCGCCCTGACCGACAACCGCCCCAAATTCTAGCAGCGGCTCATACGGCAGGGTCGTTTGAGATTGCCGTAGGAGAAGGGCAACCGCTACAGCTCCAGGGGTTTCCCTTTGCCAGAGACGAAGTCGAGGCGATCGCGGCTCGCTTCGCCAACACCACTGTGCTCCTAGACGAGGCCTTTTCTCCAGAGGCGCTGCTGCCTGAACTGGGCAATCATACCGTTGTGCATCTGGCTGCCAATACATGGGTGTTTGCCGATCGCCCCGAGGAATCGTTTTTGCTGTTTGGCAATGGCGATCGCCGTTCTTTTAATGACCTGCGACAGTGGCCCCTAAGCCAAGTCGATCTGCTGGTGCTGAGTGCTTGTGAGACGGGGATCAGAGATACCCTCGACGATGGCCAAGCTGTGATTACCTTTAGCAATCTGATGCACAATGCTGGAGCCGCCGCCGTGGTTGCCCCCCTGTGGCAGGTGGATGATTTTGGCACAAAGGTGCTGATGGCGGCATTCTACGCAGCGATCGCGGAGGGCACTCCCTACGCCACTGCTCTTAACCAGGCCCAGCGATCGCTGATTGCCACCCAATCATCCCCGGCGACGCGCCAGCTCAAAGGCAGCATTGATGTTCGAGCGGTTGATGGCGAGGAAGTTTTCCCCCCTGGCACCAGGCAGCGAGACCTTAGCCATCCCTACTACTGGGCACCGTTTGTGCTCACCGGTTCTGGTTTCTAACCAGCTTATGGCCCAGAGTTAGCAAAAGGCCGCAGGTTACCTGCACCTCATCATCTGAGGAGACACCCTGATGAAACCCCGATCGCTTCCCTTTGTTATCGCCCTGACGTTGCTGGCGGGCTGGTTACCCCCGACCCTGGCCCGATCGCCCGAGCTGCCGACGATTACTGACGTGATGGGCACTGGCGCGATCGCCCCCACCGGCCTGCCCCAAACTCCTAGCAACGCCAGCGAGCTGATAGATCAGGGCTTTGCCCTGCTGGCTCAGGGGCGCTACATGGAAGCGATCGCTGTCTTTGACCAGGCGATCGCCCTCAATGCTCACCAGCCCGAGGCCTGGCTGGGGCGGGGTTATGCCTGCTACAGCCAGGGCAACTACCCAGCCGCATTGCAGTCGGCCCAGCGGGCGATCGCCCTCGCCCCTGACTATGACGCCGCTTGGACGCTCAGTGGTTCGGTGCTGTTTGCCATGGGCCGCTACGCCGATGCCCCACCGCCGATCTCATGACCGAGTTTTATCGCCAGATCAACCAGGGCCAAGACAAAGCCCAGGCTCTGCGCTAGGCCATGCTCACGACCCTAGAACAGCACCCCAATCCCCGCAACTGGGCGGCTTTTACCCTAATCGGTGCCGCCGAGTGAATAAGTCTGCGACCCCCAGAATTACGTAACTCCAGAACCACCCAAACGCCGTTCTTTTTGGAGTTAAGCATCATGAATCTCTATCTTAGCCTTGGTACCACCGCCGTCAGCCTGGCCTTAGGCCTGACCAACTACCTCCCCGAGGCACTACGCCCCCAGCCTGCTCAACTAGCGGGCAATGTAGAAATCGTCCCCACCGAATCTGTGGCCGATGCACTTCTAGAGCTGGGGCTCGACCTAGAGGCCAGCGAGCCGATGATTCCCGAAGGCCTGAACATTTCGGCCAACCCCGCCGAAGGCAGCCGCGCTGTCATTGGCGAAGATAAGCGAGTGCCAGTAACCAGCACGTCCTACCCCTGGTCGGCGGTGGGGCAGATCTCGGGCACCACCCCCAAGGGCAACGGCTACATCTGCACCGGCTCCCTGGTGGCCGAAACCATTGTGCTCACGAACGCCCACTGCATCATGGATGCCGAAACCGGGCAGCTCGCCACCAACATCAAATTTAAGCCCAACCTGATCAACGGTCGGGTGGCCAGCAACAACGACATCGCCAACGTACAGCCGGTGCTGGTGGGTACCGACTTCTCTGACGGGCGCAACCCTGACCCTGACGACTGGGCTTTTGTCACCCTCGATCGCCCCCTGGGTCAAAAATACGGCACCCTGATGATGGCTCCCATCCCTACCACCGCCCTAGCTAATCAACCTTTTGCCGAAAACTTGATCATGATGGGCTATTCCGGCGACTTCCCCGCCGACAAGCCGGGGCAGACCGCCAGCGCCCACGTAGGGTGCAGCATCGTCGGTGAAGAACTGGACGTGGTGCTGCACCTCTGCGATACCTACGGTGGGTCTTCGGGTGGGCCAATTTTGACCCTGGTGAATGATGAGATTCGCATTGTGGCGTTGAACTCGGCGGAGGTCAGAAGCCGAGAGACGGGTGAGGGCATTGTCAATATCGCGGTGCAAATTCCCCGCATTGTTTCCCGCCTCAGTGCCCTGAGGAACTAGAACGGAGAACTCTGGACAGCTGGTTCGCCACCGCTAGCCCCATCTCCCTGTCGCTGTATCCTCACCTTTGCCCAGCTAGTGAGGCGATCTGCGCCATCGCCCTCCATCTGTGCGTGAAAAATCGCCTCTTGGATACTGCCTCGAAAGCCATCTAGCCGTTCTAAGAGGCGATCGCGCTCCGTTCCCCATTCTGCTCCTCCAGCTCAAACGCCGCCTTAAAGCTGTGCCAACACCTCCGGCCGAGCCAGGCACCCCTGTACCCGATTGGCAACGCGAGGGCCGCTCCCCGGCCCAGACTTGCTCGAAAACCTGACTAGATAAACTGGCTGATCCATGCCGATGCGCTGGGTTTGCACCTTAGCCCGCCTGGGGCCAGGGCCAGTAGCTGAATTGGGCATAGGAGAGCCTAGGGCGCTTAATAGTTGCTGACTTGTACAAGTGAATAATTTACTGTAGCTAAAGCTAGAAAATTACCGGTGGGTCGCCGCTGGCGTGCTGCCTGGTTTTCTCAAAACCTACGTATTAATATGGGTGAGCCGACCGACGATATTGTCCCTGTGACTGCCAGTGTGGAATGGCTCGATCTCTACAGATGTCATCCTGGCGGCATTGGCTGAAGGACAGGCTGCATTCAGGGCTGAGCAGCAGCAGCGGCAGGCTCAGCTCGAACGAACCCTGCCCCTACTCTATCGAACTCCAGCAGAGGGTTTCACTGTATCTCCTCTTAACAGACCAGTGCCGTGGGTTCACAAGTCACACCCGAAAACTTAGGCTTATCTTTAAAGTTGTGAGCAATACTTTAAATACTGAAATATTGTGGCCCAGGAATGTTGAATAACATAGAGCATAGGGAATCTTAAGCGTTAGATCTAAATGTTGAAAACATAATTGTGCAGCAGACGAACCGAATTGATTTGGAAAACTCAACGAAACAACGCTTTAGAACATATGGGCTCTATCTTCACGGCTGACCCAAAAAATGCGTGAGAATAAAAAATTTGTCACAACAGAATCTGTTATTGCCTTAATCAGTGGGCTTTATGTTGCGACTGGCTTTGCAGTTGTGTTCAGCATCCTTTTTCTGTTAACTTCTCTAGACCGAGCAGCTAAGCTGGATCGAGCCAACCGAGTAGATATGGCCCTAAATTTGGAAACCCGGTATTTGAAAGCGATCCTGCTTGAATACTCTGGCTGGGATGAGGCCTACGAAAATCTGATTGTTAATCTGGACGAAACTTGGATTGAAGGTAATTCTGGTCAATATCTGATCGACCAACATGGGTTTGATTTCACTCTGGCCATCAAAGCGAACAGACAAGTCGCTAACCTGAGCATCAACGACGAAGTTAAGGGGCTTAAATTTGAAACACTCATGTCAGGTGGACTGGAAGATCTGATTGAGGAGTCTTTGAAAGTTCAAGAAGGTGATGAGGGTATGGTGGCTGGATATATTCTGGCCGGGACTGATATCTATTTGGTCGCTCTGGGCCCGTTCAAAAATGAGAAAACTAAGAAAATTAGGCCCGATAGCTACTTGTCTCTGGGTAGACGGCTGGATGCCGAATATATTGGGGAACTTGAATCTTCCTATGAACTTCTAGGTCTACGCCTTGCCAGCCAGACTAAAGGCACTATGAACTCTAAGGTGCTGCTTGATGCGTCCAATCGATCCATAGGCTATCTGACATGGTTTGTGGAACAACCCAGTCGGCTCATTGCACCGAAGGTGATTGGTATTGTGACACCATTTTTTTGTCTGGCCATATTTTTGACCCGATATTTTTTGAAACTGGATTATGCTGACCGGATTGCCTTTGAGGAGCGATTGTATAAAGAAGCCACATGTGATCCACTGACTAACATTAGCAATCGTCGGCAATTTATGACTCTGTGTCAGCAGGAGATGGCCGTTCACAGGCGCAATGGAGGAACGCTTGCCGTAGCTCTATTTGACATCGATCACTTTAAGACCATCAACGATACCTATGGACACGCTATGGGCGATAAAGCCCTAGTCCATCTGGTTCAGGTCTGTTCTAGCGAATTGCGTGAATCTGATATCTTTGGCCGACTCGGGGGTGATGAATTTGCCGTTATCCTGCGAGAAACGCCACTTGAAGAAGCTGTCAATGTAGTCGATCGCGTCCGAGCAAAGATAGAAGCATGCCCGATCAAATCAAATCACAATGTCATTACCATAACCGTAAGCATAGGGGTAGCTCCAATGAACGATTCCATAACCTTTGACAGTATTCTGGAAATGGCAGATGTGGCCCTGTATAAGGCTAAAAAGAATGGACGGAACCAGGTATTTGTGAGTGCTTAACGCGACCGATAGCATTGTTGCAGGCTTGCTTGTGCCGACAGTCGACATTCCAGCCAGTACCAGGCTTGGGCACCGTCGGTGACCCAGGCAATGACGTACTTTTCGCCCACCAAAACCTGCTTAATGGCCAAGCCCAAACCTTCCTCGTCTTCTACTAAAAGGACTCGCATTAACCTCCAAAAAGCACCCTAACTAGATTTTATTCAATTGATTAGCTGCATTCTCAACAAGAAACTCGCTTGCAGGATGCCCGTGTGTTGATCATCCCTGTGTTGATCATAGTTTCTCCAGCGCCCTTACCTTAGACGTAATACCTGTTGCCCCGCGTAGCTGTATCCGCTACTCTGGCTCTTGAGTAGAGGTCATGGCGTGAGCTGGCTGGTTTTTTCCTATTCTTTGCCTTCTAAGGCCTCGTCGAGCCCGAGGGTGACCCTGTGGCGACGGCTGAAGCGGCTGGGGGCGATCGCCTTCAACAGTGTTCAGGTGCTGCCAGATCGCGATGAGTGCCTCGAAGCTTTTCAGTGGCTGGCCCAAGAGGTGCAAAAGGCCAAGGGAGAGGCGCTGATTATGCGGGTGGAGCAGTTTGAGGGCCTCTCCGACGCTGAGATTGTCGAGCGGTTTCGGGCCGCTCGGCGCGACGACTATACCGAGCTGGATGTCGAGGCGACAGCGCTGGCTAACTCTCCTAATCCTGATGTGCAGGGCGAGCTACAGGAGCGCCTCGAAAAGCTCTACAAGCACCATGCCGACATCCGCCGCATCGACTTTTTTGACTGCCCTGAAGGGGCGCAGGTGATGGCCCACCTTACCCAGATTGCAGCAGCCCTTGCACCGGCACCGGGGGCGATCGCTGTTGTCGCCGCCGCTCTAGAGCAGTATCAGCAGCGATCGTGGGTGACTCGGCCTCGCCCCCATGTCGATCGCCTGGCCTGCATCTGGCTGATTCGCCGCTTCATTGACCCCAAGGCCGTGATTCGCTACGCCAAAACGGCGGAGGCCGACGAAGTCACCTTTGATATGAATCAGGGCGACTTCCAACACCAGGGCAATCTGTGCACCTTTGAGGTTATGGTCAGAGCCTTTGGTTTAGGCAACGATCCAGCTCTGCAAGTACTGGGCCAGATCGTGCACGAAATTGACCTACGCGACGGTCAATACCGTCAGCCTCAGACAGTCGGGGTCGATGCCCTGCTGCGGGGTTGGCTGCTAGCCAATTTTTCTGACCCTGCCCTAGAACTCCACGGCACCGCTCTGTTTGAAGGGCTGTACGCAACCCTAGTCCAAGAGCGAGCCCAGGAGCGAGCCCAGGAGCGAGCCCAGGAGCCGAGTGCCCCACCCCCCACTCGATGACCTGAGCCAAGAGTCACTGTTTTTTATGCAACATCTGTTGCGATCTTGATAAATAGATATTACATTGCTGACTGAGCACCCTCGGAATCGCATTAGAGGGTGCTGTTTTGTCGTCAGAGGAATCAACCCATGACCGATGTCCTAGATTCGCAGGCAGACCCGCAACCCGACCTGTCACCGCCGCCCTATTCTCTGGGGCAGATGGTGTTGTACTTCCTAAAGTTGGGTACCTGGGGCTTTGGCGGCCCCATTGCCCTGGTGGGCTACATGAAGCGCGACCTGGTAGAGGCTCGTGGCTGGATTTCTGAGTCAGACTACAAAGAAGGCCTATCCCTCGCGCAGCTGGCCCCAGGTCCCCTGGCCGAGCAGCTGGCGATCTACATGGGCTATGTCCACTACGGTACCCTGGGTGCAACGCTGACGGGACTAATCTTTCCCTTGCCGGCCTTTTTGATGGTGCTGGCGCTGGGGTGGGCCTACACCATTTACGGTGGTCTGCCCTGGATGCAGGCCATTTTTTACACTGTCGGTGCCACGGTAATCGGCATCATTGCCAACAGCAGCTACAAGCTCACCGTCAAAACCATCGGCCAGGACTGGTTGTTTTGGGCAATTTACATCGTTTCAGCGGCGGTCACGGTGATCACCGAGTCTGAGAAGATTTCTCTAATTTTGGCGGCGGGGGTGCTGGTGTGGTTGGTCAAGGCTCCCCCTAAGCAGTGGCGTCCCAGACGGCTATCTAGTTTTGCTATAGTGCCGTTTCTGCCGACTCTAATGGCTATTCCAGCGGCCGATCTAGGCATCCTCTGGCAAATTTTCACCTTCTTTGGCAAGGCAGGGGCGTTTGTGTTTGGCAGTGGCCTAGCGATCGTGCCCTTTCTCTACGGCGGCTTGGTGAATGAGTTGCAGTGGCTAAATGCCCAAGAATTTGTCGATGCGGTTGCCGTAGCGATGATTACACCAGGGCCAATTGTGATTACGGTCGGGTTTATCGGCTTCCTGGTAGCTGGGTTCTGGGGGGCAGTGATAGCGGCGATCGCGACCTTCTTTCCCTGCTACCTATTCACGATTATTCCGGCACCGTACTTCAAGAAGCACGGCAAGCAGCCGGGGGTAGCAGCCTTTGTCGAAGGGGTGACGGTGGCGGCGATCGGGGCGATTACTGGCGCGGTGGTGGTGCTCGGAAAGCGATCGCTGGTAGATATTCCTACAATTATCGTAGCTGTTGTCACCCTCGCTTTGCTGCTGACCTTCAAAAAGAAGCTGCCAGAGCCTTTACTGGTCATTGTTTCTGCGGTGATCGGCTTGGCAATTTATCCGCTCACACATTAGACCTGATCGGAATACAAACGGCAGTTACCGGAGCGAGAGTTTGCCAACCTAGAGACCATTCTCAGCGCCTGTCCCAGTATGGAATTCATCATCGATAGCACCGAACGTCGGATCAATCGGCCTCAGGATACGGGAGACCGCAAGACTTACTACAGCGGCAAGAAAAAGGCCCACACCGTCAAGAAGGTGGTGATTCATGACCGGGGGGGCAAGGTCCAGTATTTGAGCGACACCTATGAAGGCAGAAACATGACCACCGCTATCGAGACGATGAACAACCGCAGCATTTCCAGCCTTCGCGTCGCCGTAGAACACCATATTGGCGGCATTAAGCGGTGTCAAATTCTGGTTCAACCGTTTCGCAATTGGGTTGACCATTACGTGGATGACGTCATGGAAACTGCTTGCGGGTTGCATAGTCACTTGGGTTAGGATATCCAGAAACCCTAGAAACGTTCGAACGTTCGAACGTTCTTAGGAGACATGTCTTAACCGAACTGGCTACAGCTATACCACTTTGAAAATTGAGATGAGCCAGGCCGCTAGGATAGTACCCAGTAGGGTCGCTTCGAGGCCAATTAGATCAGACCGGGACTGCCACCACCCCAACCAAGGGCTGGGCCAGTAACGCCCCCACCACTCAGCCACCTGCTGCGGCCAACGGATAGGACTGTCTTGGGTCCGGTAGCGCCACTGCACCATGGAAAGCAACAGCGGTGCCCCCCCAACCTTGGCGTTGATCAGGAGGTGAAACGCGATCGCCGCCACCATCACGACCCAAGATATGAGATGAGCATAATACCATCCATGGGTTAACTCTCCTTCGGGGAGCCATTTTTCATCCATCATCTTGCCGCTAAAGAGGGCAAAGGTTAAGGCCAAAAGTGCCAGAGTATTGCAGATTTGATTTAGTGTATACCACCAGATTGGTTGGCCAGTTTTAGTGAAGCTTGCCAGAGAGCTAGCCTGGACTAAGCGCCTTTTACCTGGCCGACAGGCATAGACTACAAAAGCCGGAAAAATCAGCAACGTCCACAGGCCAAAAGTGCCGTGTATGCCCTCAATAGCTTGAAATTTAGGCAGTGAAATGCTTCCCCAGCGGCCATCGAAGCTGTTATAAGTCCAGAATGCAGTCAAGATGGCAGCAATCAGGCACAGTCCTGTTAACCCATGCAAGAATCGCAATAGTAGAGGTTGATAAGGCTGTGTTGATCTCACGACAAAAGCCTTTAGTCGTCACCTTCACCTTCCTCCTCCTCCTCTTCGCCGTCAAGAGGCTCAACCTCAGTCGGCTCTGTTTCTAGCTGCTCGTCAGCCTCTCCATCGCCACCGGGGTTACAGGCAACGGTCATAGTAGAGAGACCAAGCACCAATGGCAGAATCATCCAGCTAGATAATTTCACGATGTTTGTTCCATAGAATAACTACGGGCAGTATACACTTAGCATAAGAATGCAGTGCTACCGGCGACCACGGCGACTGAAACCCTTGTTCTGCCGTAGGTTGGGTTAAGCTAGCGTAACCCAACAAAACCGTTACTGGTGTTGGGTTTCACTTCGCTCAACGCCAACCTACCTCAAAACTTTTGTCAGTCAATCAGGCCGTTTCCTCGGGCTGTGGCGCTCTGGGGCTAACCGGCTTGACCTCGGTCGTCGCCTTGGGCTCGTTGACGGGCAGCTCGTTGTTTCGTCGAGCGGCGCGATCGCTCAAATAGGTCAGCCATGACGGTGCCCAGGAGGAGTGGCTGTCGCGGCCAAAGGCCCGCTCTTGGCCGCCCTCAGTGGGGCCTGGCAGCAGCCTATTTCCCCAGCTCAGCAGGTTGGTCATTACCCCAGGGAACACACCGTAGAACCGGGCCATCAGCAGAATCGGCAGCGGCACAATGACTTCGGCGGCCCCCCGCCGCAGGCCAGCGATCGCCACCCGCGCCACCTTTTCTGGGCTGGCAGAGATCACAGGCAGCGACTCGCTAATGCTGAACCAGGTAAACTCTTTGCGGTGCTGCCCCTTAAACAGGCCGTGATCGTTAACGCCGGTATAAATTAAACCGGGGCAGACGGTGGTGACGGCAATGCCTGACTGGGCCAGCTCAACGCGCATGCCCTCTGACAACCCTGTGAGGGCAAACTTGCTGGCGCAGTAGGCCACCATATGCGGCGACACGACTTTACCGCCGACGGACGACATATTGACGATGCGGCCAGCCCTGCGCTGGCGCATTTCGGGCAAAACGGCCGTGGTGGTGAAGAGCGGTGCCCAAAAATGCAGCTGCATCAGGTCGTCGTAATCCTGCATGGTCAGGTTTTCTAGCGGCCCCACGATGTCAGTACCAGCATTGTTGATCAAAATATCGATCGCGCCAAAGTGCTCTTTGACCTGCTGCACCATTTGCTCAACCTGGGCCTGATGGGTCACATCACAGGTGAGCGCTAAAACATCGCCGCCTCGCTGCGTCAGTTCGGCGCATGCCCGCTCCAGTTCGGCCTGATCGCGCGCGCAGATCGCCAGGCGAGCACCGGCCTCAATCAGCTGTCGTGCCATTACCAGCCCCAGACCCCGTGAGCCCCCGGTCATCAAAACGGTTTTGCCCTGGAGGTTATACCCCCGCTCCCGCGACCCGCGATCGAGCCAGACAAAAACCGGTAGTAGTGCGATCGCGATCGCGACTAATCGCAGCAATCCTAAATAGTTGCCTAAATAGTTGATAGTCATCTTCTGCTCCTTGCCAGTGTGGCTTTCACTGTAGGGGGTGCAGGCTGGTGCAATTCTCCGTCGCAAGTGGAAATTGCCCTAATCAATAGGTCAGTTTTTAAGCGGAGAGCCTGCCCCCGCGCAGGCGTGGAAACGGGAATCCAGATGGGAGTAGGTTATCGGAAATCTGAGTTACTAAACCCAAATTCATAATCAGGAACCCCGTAGGGACGTAGCCGGCTACGTCCCTAAAAATCGGGGGTATTCATTCAGAATTCAGGAGGTTGACCGGTTGGGAATCGGGAGTATGGAATTTGGATTCGGGATAACGCGATCGAAAAGAAGTACCCGCGCGGGTCATGTCAAACACCTATTGAGCTTCCATACTTAAAACATAGCCAATTGGCAGCAGTTTACTTTTTGGCTTTTTGAAGACCGAATGGATAAATTCTTAATGGGTTATATCCAGGATGGCCTTGCGAATCTAACAAGAATAAGGCGACAAGAATAAAGCTGCCAGAGCTGTGTTTTAAAAATAGGAGACTCGATTATGTCCTTCGAAACCCCCAGTGCTTTAGCCAATTCGATTATGGCTAGTCTATACGATGTGCTAACTAGCGGTGACAGTAATGTTCCTGCTTCGGAAGATAACTTCTTTAGCTGGACAACACCTGGCATGCCCATTGAAGCCGATGATTTTGACTTTCTTAGCCAGGGACTAACTGGCATTGTCAATAAAACTGCCATTAAAGATCTGGGTACTGAAACTGAAACTCCAGAAATCACCCCAGAGCTCCTCGACCAATTGCGGGCAACCGATACGGCCCGACTCTACATGCAGGCCGAAAGCTTTGCCCGCATGGTCGATTTTGTTCCAGATTTAGCCAAGCTCAACAACGAACAATTCACCCGCCTCAGCGTGATGAATAATGAAGGCACGCTCTCCGAGCGCTATGAGTATGTTCTACGCATGAGTCAGGTCATGCAGTCAGAACTACCCGCTGATATCAAGCAACGCATTGAGCAATTCCGGGGTCTTTTGAATGTGACCCGTACAGAAACAGACCTATTTGGTCGCGAGCGGGAGATTACCGAAGATGGCCCGATTGTGAAGCTCTACCAGGAAAAAATGGCTAACTACGAAGCGGCTGCCCTAGAGTACAATAGCCGTCGTATTGCAGCCTTGGCCGCTAGCCGTCCTGAAGATGTTCATTACTGGGCAATGAACGCCAACATTCTGCGTAACCGAGTGCGGGCCGCCATGTCAGATTGGGTCTCCAATGGTTACAAAAATGACTATGAGCAAATCAACGCCTTCATTGATCAAGTGATGCAGCGAGATATGTCGTTGCTGAAGGATCAATATCGCGACGACCTGCTAAAAGCGAAACTCACCAGTTTGGCCTCAGGCAGCGACTTTTACTTTACCTCGGTCGTTCCCGGAAACTTCACCCGTGCCTCTGGTTGGACGCAGTTTACCTTCAACTCTACCCGCTACAACCGCTATCGCAACTCCAAGTATGCTTCTCAAGCCTCTAGTACCAAGGCCGGTGGTGGCTTTAGCCTCGGCTTCCTCACCGTGGGCGGCGGCGGCGGCGGTAGCAACGCTAGCTCCTCCTACGAGTCAAAGGTGAAATTTGACAGCAGTCGCTTCCGCCTCTCCTTCAAGATTGCTCAAGTGATGGTGGCTCGGCCCTGGCTCAAGACGGCTTTTCTGAACAGCAAAACCTGGCGCTTTGACCAAAACAGTCCTGATGCTAAGTCGCAAATGGTGAGCGATGGCGGCAACCCTGCTAAGGGTTTGATTCCGGCCTATCCTACGTCGATGGTGGTGATTAAGGATCTAGAACTCTCCCTTGGCCAAAGCAGCGGATTCTCGGAGTATCTCTCTGAGTACGAGCGGTCATCGGCCAGTGGCGGCGGAGCACTTTCCTTTGGGGCGTTTAACCTGGGCGGTTCCCACAAACGCAGTACCAGTTTGGGTGAAACCACTGCCAAGCACGGGTATACCTTTGATGGCCAAACTATGAAGGTGCCTGGAATGCAGGTGATTGGCTTTAAGTGCCATATTCTGCCCAAGTCACCCAATCCGTTGCCCAATATTGAAAAGTGGATTTAGGCCCTTCCCCCGACCCCTCTCCCACCGGGAGAGGGGAGCCAACCCACTTTCTTAGTGCTCTCTCCTCTGGGGGGAGACGTTGA
Source organism: Nodosilinea sp. E11 (assembly GCF_032813545.1). Classification (NCBI taxonomy): domain Bacteria; kingdom Bacillati; phylum Cyanobacteriota; class Cyanophyceae; order Nodosilineales; family Nodosilineaceae; genus Nodosilinea; species Nodosilinea sp. E11. The sequence continues at coordinate 60,178 of NZ_CP136520.1, read as the reverse complement.
AGTCTGCCACCTATTCTCCCGGTTTCCCTTGCCTCATTTTTGACCCGCTCCATTGGAGGAATTTTTGATGGCTATAGATGCGATCGCCCAATTGGCCCTTACTCAAAAGGCCCAAAATGTTTTTGGCGGTGATAATACCTTTCTCAGCTTTCCCCTCACGCCGCTGCAATATACCCAGGCCGACCTGAGTTTTGTACAAAATTTCAACGTGTCTCGGCTAAAAGAATTTTCACTGTTGGTTAACTTAATTCCAGCTGGGCAAGCGTGGCAGCCGGTAGAAGCCCGTTATCTCTGGGACGTTTACAAAAATGTTTTAGGTGGGCATGATACCGAGTTAGCCCAGTCCACCCGCACGGATCAAGAAGACGTTCAATACCAACGAGCCGTACAGTTCTTAAGCGTTTCAGGTACGGATGGTTGGCCAGAGCCGAGCCCAGCCGTGAAAGCCTATAATCAATTTCGTGATCAGTGGTTTGTGCTTCAAGAGCATTATAACTCAGCTAAAATTACTGGTGAAACTACAACCGATCTAACGCTTAAAGAGCATTGGCTTAAGGTAGAAGAACCTCAACTCCGGCAACAGCTGCGTAACTTAGAGAACCGTTGGCTGAATGAAGGGTTTAAGCAAGAGGTAGAGCAATCTCAAGAGATACGCAGTCGCCTAGGGGCCAAAAATCCTTATAAAACCTGGGGAGAATGGAACAGCAAAATTGATCCCAATATTAATGTTTTGACTGATACTGATGGCGTAGAGTTCTATCCCAGTAGTTTTTCACCGATGAATGCGTTGGAGTCGGGCTCTTGGCAAACCTTTAATCTAACTCGGGATGAAGTAAACCTGATGGTCAAGACGGCTCCTGCGGAGTTGCGATCGCGTCTTGCCGCCGAGCTACAGACCTCCGATATTGAGTCCATCTCGTTGGAATTTAGCTCTGCTGCGATCGTACGCACTTGGCTGGATTCTGACCTTTTTAAAGCCCGCTTTTGGCGCTTTATCGATCGCAGCCGCCAGCTTTCCAACGGCAATACGCCCCCTGCTGGCCAATGCCCTGCCTATGTCAGTGCGGTGGTGTTCGCCCGCAATATTACGGTGAAGCGCCGTGTTCAAGCCCCTGCTCCTATACCCCCGACAACGTCTAACCCATCTTCCCCAGTAAAGCCCGTAGTCATCGGCCCTAGACGCCCCAAGCTCAATAGTTTGATTGACCCAACTGACTTTCCTAAGGGTAAAGACGTCTTAAATCGCCCCCCTGTCATGATGCAGGTAGCGAGTAGCCCTGTCACCTCCCTTGACTTGGCCTATCCCATCCTGACTCAAACGACCCAGCCCAACTTAGCCTCAGTTAACCTTACTCAGACGGCAGCGACTCAACCCTTCAGGGCCAATCTCCCTCAGTCGACGACGGCTCAGTCGCTTAAGGTCAACTCGTTAACCCCGGCTCAAATCCGGCCAATACAGGCTATCGAGCCGACGACTTTACCTTTGAAGAAACCACTACAGCCAGTGGATAGGCAACCTGGACTGTCTCAGGCCGTTGCGTCAAAAGCGTTTTTGCGACTGCAGCAGGAAGCTGTCATGCGCCCCACATTGCCCCAAACTCCCCAGGTTCCTCAGCAACCTAGCCAAATGACAACTGCTTCCACGGAGGCTCACCAAATTTACATCCTGGCGTTTATCTGCAAACCTGTCCCCCTCAGCCCTAATCCCGATGCCGCGTTGCAGTGGTAAGTTGCCGCCGGTGTAGTAGGACGACACAGCCTGCATCTGCTAGATTTCCTGACGCTGGGTATTGGCGATGTTTTGAGCAAAGGGTTGAATGTCAGAATGCTCAATCAGGCCGTGATTCACCAGACGTTGAGACATCAGCTTAAGCTGATCGGGGTAGTTGAATGGTGAAACAGCTACCCTGGCCAACTGCACTTTTGACTTGAATATTGCCGCCGTGGGCCTGGGCGATCGCCCGCGCGATCGCCAGCCCCAGCCCAGAACCGCCTGTATGGCGGGAGCGATCGGGGTTGACCCGGTAAAACCGATCAAAAATCTTGGACTGGTCTGGGGGGGCAATGCCAATGCCGGTGTCTTCAACGTCGATCAGGGCATAGCGATGGTCAGAGACCGGCCGAGGACGGCCATCGCGTGGGGTGAGGCGAATCGTCACGCTACCGCCCCTGGGGGTGTACTCCAGGGCATTGCCAACCACATTGAGCAGCAGCCGATAGAGTTCAGACTCGTGACCGCGCACGGTCAGCGTTTGGGCAGTGGGCGCAACCGTGGTCAGGTGAATGCCTTTGGTCAGGGCCAGGGCGGCAAATTCTTCTTCGATGTCTTTGACGAGGTCGGGCAGGTAGATCAGGGTAGGTGGCGAGCGATCGTCGGCTTGCTCTAGACGGGAGAGAATCAACAGATCGTTGACCAGGGTGGTGAGGCGCTGGGTTTGCCGTACCACAACGGGCAGCACGGCTTGGGCTGCGGTCTCTGAGGTGCGATCGGCACTGGGCTCGGCGCGGTTGGCCGACTCGGCGGAGAGGCGAATTGCCGTTAAGGGAGTGCGCAGCTCGTGGGCCGCATCGGCGGTGAACTGCTGAATTTGCCGGTAAGCTCGGTAGGCGGGGCGAATGGCGAGGCCCGCCACCCACCAACTCACCGCCCACACTAGCCCCAGGGCCAGGGGTAGCCCCAGCAGCAAGGCCCACCGTACCCAGCTCAGGTGCTGGTCTAGAATTTCTAGGGAACTGCCCACTTGAAGGTAGCCCCAGGGTATGCCGGCAGCATTTTTAAGCGGCAGCGACATCTGGCGGTAGGTGACGCCATCGGCTTTGTGTAGCGTGTGGAGGCCCGCTTCGGTGGGGTGAATGACCCGGTCTGGAGGATCCCCGGCGATCGCCACCATCTCCCCCGACAAATTTAGCAGCCGCAGGTAGTAGCCCTGCTGGTGCAGCAAACCCATCACGTGGCGATCGGGTATAGCAGGGCAGTCTGTCATATCCGTACACAGGTCAGGCAAGATTTGCAAGACCAACGGCGTGAGCTGCCCAGGTTGATGGAGGGAGGGTTCGAGGCTGTCGTGGAGGGTGCTGGCGATGGTCTCCAGGCGGTGGTCGATCTCGCGGCGGTGGTCTTGGGCCACCGCCCAGTAAAAGCCGATAGCGGTGGCGGTCAAAATCACCCCCATGGTGCTGGCGTAGAGGGCGGTGAGCCGCCAGCGGGTGAGCCAGAAGGGACGGGCGTAGGGCTGGGTCTTTTGGGGGAACAGTGACTTAAAGGGCAGCATTGAACCGATAGCCCATACCGTAGACGGTCTCGATCAGCCCGTCGCAGCCGTGGTCGGCCAGCTTTTTGCGCAGCAGCCGGATCTGGGCCGCCACCACGTTGCTCATGGGGTCGGCTTGCAGCGACCATACCCGGTTCATCAACTGCTCCCGCGACAAAATTTGGTTGGGGTGTTGCATAAAGTATTCCAACAGCTGAAACTCTTTGGTGGTCAGGGGTAGGGGCTGCTGGGCCGAGTCGGCCACCGCCACGGTGGAAGTGCCGTAGTCGAGCCTCAGGCCCCCGATCTGGAGTTGGGTAGGCTGAAAGGCGGGCGATCGCCGCTGCAGCGCCCGCAGTCGAGCCAGCAGTTCTTCCAAGCCGAAGGGTTTGACCAAGTAGTCGTCGGCCCCGGCGTCTAACCCTTCTACCTTATCTTGCAGCCGATCTTTGGCGGTGAGCAGCAAAACCGGCAGGGGGGTGCCCTGCGATCGCAGCTTTCGGCACAACTCCACGCCGGTCAGCCCCGGCAGCAGCCAATCGAAAACGCCCAGGGTATAGCTTTGGGCCGCATCGCCCAGCAGGTGCCAGGCTTCATCGCCATTCTGCACCCAATCGACCACGTACTTCTCGCGCCTCAGGTCGCGCTGGATGGCGGCTCCCAGGTCAAGTTCGTCTTCAACTAGCAATATGCGCATGGCGGGGTCAGGGCTCTCGATTGGCATTTTATAATTGCCCTAGCCCCTTTGGGGCAGCGACCCCTATAGCTTTGCTGGCGGCACAAGCTGCTGAACAAAGTCGTAAGCGGCTAGGCACGCAAACTGCATGAGCGATAGCACTGAAAGTCTGATTGAAAGCGCTTTATAGAAATCGCTTTATAGAAATCGCCATATAATTTAGGCGCTGAACCGCTTAGCTAGGGGAAATTTGTTTGCCAGAAATTGCCTAAGTCACATAACGTTCCGCTTTACCCGCCGTAGATAACCTCTCGATCCAAGGGAATAACCTCGCGGCGGTCGGGTGCAAACGGGTTGTTATGCTGGCGGCAACTGGTCGTACAACTCTGGCTCAACATCAGCAACTTTGGCTAACACAGCCTCATATTTTGCTCGATCACCTCGGCTGGCGCGCTCCTGTAAATACCCTTCAGTCGTTAATGCTGAAATTTTCTCGGCAACTGCTAGGGCTATAAACTGGTCGAGCGAAACCCCGTCTTGTGCTGCAAGGCTCTGCAAGCTTTTATATAAGGAGTCAGGTAGCTGGATGCTTAACGTGCTCATGACAGTCCTCCAATGGACTTTAGGAAGTTTGCCGGGGTGACGGCACTAACCCCAAACCGCTCAATGCCTGCAAAGTCGCGGATGTTGTATGTCACTACGCTATCACACCCCGCTTTAACCGCTAGTTCTAGCACCATGTCATCCTTTGGATCGGGCAAGAAAGGTCGCTAGAGGAAGAAAATTTGGTGATGGGTAGCAACGGAACAGTGAAAATCCAGGAAATCTTGTACGTCTGAGGCATTAATGGCCAAATTTGGCAGTTCTCGCAATAAGACCTCTTCGTACTCCAGAACTAGGGGTACAGAAAGATTGATCTTGAACTGCTCGTTCCCAACCAACCCTAATAGACGAAAAGCGCTCCCGTTCCTAGATCGCAGCCCAGCAACAACGACATTGGTGTCGATCACAATTTGGGGGATGGGCATTGGCAGTAGCACCGGGGCGGTTATTAGTAACCCACTAATGTTACCGCCTACCCAGATCCTGGCCTAGGTAGTTTTTTATACCTAGAGCCATCTTTCTCGAATTGCCCCCACCACAGAGTAGTCGGCATAACGATGAGGTGAGCGATCGCGTTTAGCGGTCCGTCTCGACTGCCTTGTTAGCCAAATCACAACGGTAGCGGACATCTGTGACCTGCAAGTAATATCCACGAACCAAAGGGCTCACTTTTTCGGCACCGTCCAACCGAAAACCAACTGCTTCATAAAAGCTTCGAGCAGATGGCAAAGCCGTCCAAAGCGTTGCCTCACTAAAGCCTCGCTTCTCAAGCCCACGCAAGGCAGTGCCAATCAGCTTTCGGCCAATACCGACCCGCTGCTGATCGGGAGAAACGTAGAGTGCGTATATCTCTCCCGTAGCCTTTTGGAGCCCTTCATTATCATGTGTAGTACCCGCGCTCACAAAACCGACGACCTGTTTATCAAGCTCGGCGACAAAAACGTCGACTTCATCGCTTGCCAAAATCTTGCGCCACCTTTCCTGGCGTTCGGCATTTGCTTGAGGCATGGAAAGCTCCGACAAAATCGACGCTGGCACAAGCCCTCTGTACGCTGTCTGTTTTGAGGCGACGTGTACTGCAGAAATGACTTCAGCGTCTGACACCACGGCTTTTCTTATTAGAGCACTACCATTCATAAAAATTTCCAGTTGCCGCGAACATAAGGCTAACGTTTCGGGTCAGCGGTTGCCAGAGCATTTGCATCCCACCCAAGCGGCTTCTGTCAATCCGCTGCACCCGAATTGTTAGCCAGCGTATTGTTGATTAAAAATCTCTTCGTCTACAGCTCCATTCTTTGAAGAACAACTTAACACGCTTCAAGGGGTACGCGAATAACATGAATAGACTTGCACCATAATTGTGCTAGTAAGAGTTCAAATTGTACCCAACGGGATAACCAAGTGTGCGGAGAACTAACAACCAAAACTAAATTTGCCGCTCTAATTGCTGATGCTATCTGAGGTGCTAACGGCTCAGTCAAGTTTAAGTTTTGATAGTCTATCCACACCTGATGTCCCTGCTCACTTAATTGCCTAGCAATATGTCGTGCAAAAACTGAATCTGCCCAAGAATAGCTGATGAAGATCACACTTGTTCTAAACCTGCTGAATGATTGGAGTTATCCAAAAAATGACCAGACTTTTTATCTTCGCTATCTGTATCATCTTTAATAACTACATCCCCTGGAACAAAAGTTAAAGATTCAGCAATACTCCAAGTCTTATCAGGGTTTTGAATCTCACTGGTTACTTGAACAACACAACCTCCAGGAACTTTCATTGCTTTAGTACTTTTTATGAAAAAACGGCCTTTAGAAACTCCCTGCGCTTTGAATAAAAGTTGAAGCCTATCTGGTCTTCCTGCTGTCTCTACTTTATCTCCTAGATCGGCTGTTTTTTCTACAACATTGCTAGATGAGAGTTCTAGTACCCCAACTTTAAAGGAAGCTCCTTTTTTAAGCTGCTCTCGCAAAACATCAAGAAGTTCGATAACTTGCCTTCGGAAAAGCAAAAATATCAGTAGCCAGAAAATTGACCAAACCAAAGACTGAAAGAGAGGAACATAGTCTTTGAGCGTAGCCGAAGTGTTTTGTACGGAAGGTGTGACGCTAGGTGGTGTCGTAAGAATAGTCTGCATGAAAAGCTGGGTCGGTATTGCTCTGTTTGATACAGATTATATGTTGCTAAAGCTTGGACTCAACTTTTTTTGTACCATGCCTTTAAATAAAGTCCCAGTTTAAGCTCCTCCAAGCTTGAAATAGCCATCTATCCGAGATTTGGCGGGCTAACGGCTCGGGTCAGCGGTTGCCGACACGTTTGCAACTCGACAAGCGGCTTCGGTCAATCCGCTGCACCCAAATTGTTGGGCGGCTGCCGCTACACTACAAACTTTGAATCGAGATAATGTAGTAGTGAGCGTGTTACGTTGATTACTAGCATTGCTTCCTCCTTGTTTAACAAATCGTCATTTGGATGCGCTACACTCGCATTATTTCTTATTGGATTCAATGCATCCATGATATTTGCAGATGCTTGGAGAATACGTTCGATGTCTTGTGAACGTGTACCTAGATTTTGAAGAGCAGGGTGATGTTGGCGAAGCAATTTGAATAGCTTGGTCATACTGTCATCTTTAGCATACGTAATATTTTCAGCATCACAAGCAGCACGCAAATAGCCATGTAAGGCAGTATGAATTCGATCAACTCCGCTTACTGCATCACTAGATTGAATTAAGGCTTCTACATCCCCAATTGCACGTTCAACAATTACACTATTAATTCTTAAATCAGGACTTAGGACTGGTGATGAGGCTTCTAATCTCTTGCTGATCTCTAGCAACTCGTCATGCAGTTGTTTGGTTCTTGTGTCTGGGCAATTTTGTGTATCTAGTGGAAATCTTTCTAAAACACCGCGTACAATTTTTGCTTGCACTTGTGGTGATGCTTCACTCAAAATGGCAATAAATCTCTCCCGTGTAGTTCCCTCATATTTATAAGGATCTATATCCTCCTCACAATACTCCGGATAAAAGTCAGCATGGGTTCGATAGCTAAAATCACCAAGATAACCACCAGATACACCAATATATCGGTTAACAATTTTCATTATTTCTAAATTTGTTAAGCCAGCCATAAGTTAACTTTGAATCTGGAGAATTAGCTCTATATTGTAAAGCTATTTTTTAGCTAAGGATTTTCTGGCTACTGCCACAACCGGGATATAAAGCAGCCCAACTACTGCTTATACTGACTTTCCTTCCTAGATTCCGTCTAACACCCCATAGCAGAGTAGCTAGCCAGAATCAGAGTTGCATATCACCTCCTCTGGGGGGAGTTACACCGAAATCTGTCAGGCTATCTGCCCAAATTCGGGAGTTATACCGAAATCTGTCAGGCTATCTGCCCAAACTAGGGTGTTATGCCGAATCAAGTTGTGATAATTACCCTTATGGAGGTGTTTAGCCAGAATTTATTCTGCATAATAGGCTTACTGAGGGGGGATATGCCGATAGCTTCAGCAAATCTTCATGGTTAGCACGCAGGCCAAGGATGTAGCATTTGGTACATTAATACTACCAATATCTACCTTCCTCGCCATGGAATCCCGACCCAGAAAGCTACTTGACCAAGTTCGCGATGCAATTCGTCTAAAGCATTATTCCTATCGAACTGAGCAAAGCTATGTCGGATGGATTCGTAGGTACATTCTCTTCCATAACAAGCAGCATCCAAAAGATATGGGCGGGGCAGAGGTCGAAGCATTTTTGACCCATCTAGCTGTAGAAGGGCATGTATCGGCTTCAACTCAGAATCAGGCTTTCAGCGCCCTGTTGTTTTTGTATCGAAATGTACTTAATCAAGACCTGGGGGCATTGGACGCTGTACGGGCGAAACGCTCGAATTATCTGCCTACAGTGCTGACTAAAGGTGAAGTTCGCTCTGTTTTAAAGAACATTTCGGGGGTTCACGGGCTGGTGATCAGGGTTTTGTATGGCAGCGGTTTGAGGCTCAGTGAAGGGCTGAGTTTGCGAATCAAGGATATTGATTTTGCTCAGCGGCAGATTGTAGCCCGTGACACCAAGGGGAACGAAAGTCGGGTAACCATGCTGCCCGATAGTTTGATTGAGCCATTGCAAGAACACTTTCGTAAAGTAAAGCACTTACACGAGTTGGATCTAGGCCAGGGCTATGGCTCGGTCTATCTGCCCTTTGCCCTAGAGCGTAAACACCCCCATGCTGATCGCGCCTGGATATGGCAGTTTGTATTCCCTTCGACAGGACGTTCGCGTGACCCTCGCAGTGGCATCATTCGCCGTCACCATCTGCATGAGAGTGGAGTACAGAAAACACTAAAGCAAGCTGTCCGTGCGTCAGGCATTGCTAAGCGGATCGGGTGCCATACGTTTCGCCATAGTTTTGCCACCCACTTGCTCGAAGATGGCTACGATATCCGCACGGTGCAAGAGCTGCTGGGCCACAAAGATGTCAAAACCACGATGATCTATACCCATGTGCTCAATCGGGGCGGTCGGGGAGTGAGAAGCCCGTTGGATAGTTAAGTCGTTTGCTCTGTCAGTGATTTACTGTCGGTGCCAGTGCACGTCGCTATCCGGTTGATCAACCACCATGATGCCCACTGCCGCCGGGCGATCGCGAATCTGATCTGCTGTGGCAAAGTCCCGGTGTTGCCGGGCCACCTGGCGCTGTTGAATCAGGTCTGCGATGGTCAAAGACCGGCCTGCGGCCATCGCCGCGTAGTCATCAAGATGAACAGCTATAGTGCGACACGCCACCAACATCAGAAAACGCGCTAGGTCTTAGGCGATAGTATTTATCTTCTATTTCTTGTGATTGCTCATCATATGGAGAGCTAAATACTGCTTGCAACTCTTTAACTAACGTGTAGTTACCCTGCATGGCCTGTTGGTAAGCGGGGACGATCAACCACTCTCGCCATGTGTATTTCGGGTTAGTCTGTTTCATATTTGCTGATATCTCAGCCAAATTGCCATCGTTAATGACGAGGTCGCTCCAGCTTTTTAGCCAAGATTGCCATTGTTCATCGAGTTGTTGTGACGTTTTACCATAGAAGCTCTTTTTCAATGGTGAGATATCGCCTGGTATATGGGATAACTCGCGGAAGAAAATGGTGTAATCTACCTCTGAGGCAGTCATTAACTGCATTAATGTCTTAAATAGCTCTGGGTTAAATTCAGTCAGGCCAAGTTTGGCCGCCCACATTTTTTGGATTTGTTGTTGCATGGCTTCTGCAAAGCCACGGCCTACGTGGTCGAACTGTTCTAAAGCATCAGTATTTTCTGCCAGCAAAGGTCTCACAGCTTTCCAAAACATATAATAATTTGCTTCTGCTGCGATGGGCTGATTGAAGAATGCAAAATGTTCGCCGCCGCCCGTCCAGGGTTGAAACCGAGGGTCAAAAATTTCACAAAACCCAAAGGGTCCATAGTCGAGGGTAAAGCCACCAGCGGCGCAGTTATCACTATTAAAATTACCCTGACAGTAACCAACCCGTAGCCAATTGGCCACCAGGGTCGTAAGACGTTGGCGAAATAACTTAGCCAACTCAACCAATTGATCTGCAAAACCAAGGGTTTGATCAATATCGCTTTTGTATTCTCGCTCAATTAAATGCGCCACAATCATGCGCAACTCTTCTAATGCTTTTGGATGAGCATTACTGCGAGCGCGGCGGGCAAATAACTCTAGCTGACCAACGCGCAAAAAGGAGGGGGCAACGCGAGTTGAAATGGCCACAGGATTCTCCACCAAAACATCAGGTTCGGTGGAGCAGGAGTCTTGAGAATACCAAGGCCGGGTAACGGTCTCAGATTTAGAAACATACAGGGTCAAAGAGCGCGATGTTGGCACACCTAAAGCCTGCATATAGTCTTGCGCTAGAAACTCACGCACACTTGACCGGAGTACTGCGCGCCCGTCGGCACCACGGCAATAAGGCGTTGGGCCACCACCTTTCAATTGCATTTCCCAACGCTGGCCATTAATGATTCCTTCAAATACAGATATTGCCCTACCATCGCCATAACCATTGCCCGTGCCGAAGGGACAATTTTGGATATATTCGGTGCCATAAATCGACAGGGCATAACCCGTCGCCCAGCCAACCTGACGCATCGGCTCATGGGCCGCAGAGAGATCACCAGAAAATACATGGCAAAATTTTTCGTCAAGCGCTAGCTCATCGCTCAACCCAAGTTCCTTAAAAAAAGTGCTGCTATGGGCTACATATTCTGGTTCTGCCAGCGGCGTAGGTGTCACAGGTACGAAATGACCAGAGAAAACCTGGCGGGCACGGTGATCGTCGCCATCGACCGTGGCGTCAGGGTCGGCATTTAAGGTGTCCATCAGAGAATAATCTGCCAATCGCACAAATTCATCGAAGGTCGTTACGCAGTGCTCAGGAGATGGTTTAGATGGATATGACATTGTTGTTAGCGCCGGTATTGTCGGGAAAGATTCATGTTTAATTGGGGACTTTGCAGATGCTAACATATTAAATGTGGAGCGTTTCCTTGCAAACCTATGGGCAATAGTTCGGCTCACTATCGTTGATTTGCTGCCGATGCCAACGGACTTCTCCATCCAGTTGATCAACCACCGCAATCCCCATTGCCGCCAGGCGATCGCGAATCTGATCTGCCGTGGCAAAGTCCTGCTGTTGTCGGGCGACCTGGCGCTGTTGGATCAGCTCTGCAATCGCATCGTTATCTAAACCCACAGCTGTTGCGTCGGCATTGCCGTCTGTAGCGATCTCTAGCCCCAACACCTGGGCCAGGTGCACCAGGGTTTGCCACTGCTGCCAGAGCAGATCAAGGCTGGCTTGGGTCTGCCCCTCATGCACCAGACGATTTCCTTCCCGCTGTAACCCTTTGGCTAGCTCAAACAGCACCGCCAGAGCCCCCGGTGTATTCAGGTCATCATCCATGGCCGTTTGAAACCGTTCGACCCATGGGTCAGCCAGGCCGGGTTGTCGAGGGGCTGACTGGATGGCAGCGGCGGTCCAGCCCATCTGGGTACCGTGGCGATCGCCAAACAGGAGCCCAGCTTTCAAGGTTTGCCAGCTATTGATTAAGGCTGCGATCGCAGCCTTGGTAAAATCTAGCGGCTTGCGGTAGTGCCCTTGCAGCACAAACAGCCGCACCACCATCGGGTCTACCGGCTGCGGGTACTCCGCCCAGCCCCCATCCAGCAGGTCGCGAATCGTGGTGAAATTGCCCAGGGATTTCGACATCTTCTCCCCGTTCACCGTCACCATGCCGTTGTGCAGCCAGTAGTTGGCCAGGGGTTTGCCGCTGGCTGCCTGCGACTGGGCAATCTCATTCTCGTGGTGGGGAAACACCAGATCGCCGCCGCCGCCGTGGATATCGATGGTAGCCCCCAACCGCGCCCGAATCATCGCCGAGCACTCAATGTGCCAGCCCGGTCGCCCCGGCCCCCAGGGCGAGTCCCAGGCGGGTTCGCCGGGTTTGGCCCCCTTCCACAGGGCAAAGTCAGCTGGGTCGGCCTTGGCCGTAGCCGCCAGATCGCGACCGCTGGCCCCGGCCTGTAGGGCAGACTGCGATCGCCCCGAGAGCTGACCATAGTCGGCGAACTGCCCCACCCGATAATAGACATCCCCTTCGGCAGCGTAGGCATAGCCCTTCTCCTCTAGCTGGCCAATCAGCTCGTGAATCGCCCCAATGTGCTCCGTCACCCGGGGGTAGTCATCGGCATCGAGCACATTCAGCCGACGCATATCTTCGAAATAGCGCTGAATATAGCGCTCAGACACCGCTGCCATCGTCGTGCCCTCAGCCGTGGCCTGGTTGAGAATCTTGTCGTCAATATCAGTAAAGTTCTGCACGTAGCGAACGGTGTAACCTCGCCAGCTTAAGTATCGCCGCAGCACATCCCACCCCAGATAAGACCGAGCATGGCCCAGGTGGCAATCGTCGTAAACCGTCACCCCGCAGCAGTACATCGTCACCTGACCGGGGGTGATGGGGATAAAGGGTTGCTGACGCCGGGTGATGGTGTTGGTGAGGGTGAAGGGCATTGGGGGTAGGCGGGTGGATGGGTAGGCGGGTGGATGGGTGGATGGGTGGATGGGTAGGCGGGTGGATGGGTAGGCGGGTGGATGGGTGGATGGGTGGATGGGTAGGCGGGTGGATGGGTGGATGGGTAGGAGGCTTTACCTGCAACCTGACACCTAGCACCTGACACCTGACACCTGCTACCTGACTCCTACGCCCCCTCTGCTATACAGTCCTTCAGCTTTGCTTCCATCGCTTTGATATCAAGGCTGCGGCCAATGCAGACCAGCTGATTGCTGGGGGTACTCTGCCACTGGTCGTCTTGGAGCTGGTAGCGTCGGCCCGTGAGCTGAAAGAAGTGTCGGGCGGGGCTTTCTTTAAACCAGAGCACGCCTTTCATCCGAAAGAGTTCGGCGGGTAGTTGCAGGTCGAGAAGCTGCTGAAATTTCTTTAGGGAAAAGGGCTGTTCAGCACGAAAGGACATCGACACAAAACCGTCGTTATCGAGATGGTCGGAGTGGTGATGGTGGTGCTCGTGGTCATGGTCATGGTCATGGGCGGCTTTTTCGGCATCGGCCTGGGCCACTGCTTGGTATAGCCCCTGCTCTCCGGCTTTCACATCAATAATCAGCGGCAGGGGCACCTGACCATGTTGGCTACGGAGAATTTTGACATCCTCGCGTAGGGTGCGCAGGTGCTGTTCCACTGACTCTAGGCGTTCTGGCGCAACCAAGTCGGTCTTGTTGAGCAGCAGAATGTCGCCGTAGGCCACCTGACTCATAGCCGCTTGACTTTGGAACAGATCGGGTTCAAAGCTTTCGGCATCGATCATGGTCAGAATGGAATCGAGCCGGGTCAGATCCCGCAGTTCGGTGCCGAGGAAGGTCAGGGTGATGGGCAGGGGGTCGGCAACGCCAGTGGTTTCGACCACCAGGTAGTCGATCCGGTCTCGCTTCTCCAGCACCCGGTACACCGCCTGCATCAGGTCGTCGTTGATCGTGCAGCAGATACAGCCGTTGGTCAGCTCCACCATGTCTTGCTCAACGGTGACCAAAAACTGGCTGTCGATATTGATATCGCCAAATTCATTCACCAGCACCGCAACGCGGAAGGCATCGAAGTTTTGCAAAATGTGGTTCAGCAAGGTGGTTTTGCCGCTGCCCAAGAAGCCGGTGATGATGGTGACAGGGAGGCGGGTGTCGGGGGTGTTGGGTTGCATGGGATGTGGAGGGGTGAAGGGTGAAGGGTGAAGGGTGGAGGGTGGAGGGTAGAGGGGTGGAGGGTGGAGGGGTGGAGGGATAGGGGGGATGGGGGACGGTTAGCGGTAAACGGTGCAAGGCGCTAACCGCTAACCCTGTTTTACAGACAGAGAGAGCGACTGCCGGTTAGGCAGTTGATGAGCTGCTGGTGAATCTGGAGGGGGTTGAGCTGACGACCAATAAAGACCAACTGGTTTTGGGGTGTGCCAGTCCAGGGTTCGGGGCTGAGGTCAAACCGTTTGCCGCTGAGCTGAAAGATGTGTCGCAGGTCTTCGCCCTCAAACCAGAGGATGCCTTTGGCGCGAAACACCTCGGCGGGTAACTGGGCCATGAGAAAGTGCTCAAAGCGATCTACGTTAAAGGGGCGATCGCTCCTGAAGGGAATCGACATAAAGCCATCGGTGCCCAGGTGTCCGTTGGGTTGGGGCTCTGGGGTAGCGCTGACTATGGCGGGGGGCAGAGTTGGAGCTAGCCCTACATCTAGCAGGGCAGAAAGGGGCAGTTGGTCGGCCTGTTCGGTGAGCGAGCAGCGCAGCACCCGTGCCTGGTCTTTAAAGCCCTGAATGTAGGTCTCTAGCCAGGTCAGCTTGACCTCGGGGGTGAGGTCGGCCTTGTTGAGCAGAATAATGTCGCCGTAGGTGAGCTGGCTAGTGGCGGCGGCACTGTCGAAGTGGTCGTCGGTAAAGGTTTCGGCATCGACAACGGTGATGACAGAATCTAGGTGGGTGAGCCGTTTTAGCTCGGTGCCCACAAAGGTCAGCATGATCGGTAGGGGGTCGGCTAGGCCGGTGGTTTCGACCACCAGGTAATCGATGCGATCGGACAGCTCCAGCACCCGGTACACGGCGTCGATCAGGTCATCGTTGATGGTGCAGCAGATGCAGCCGTTGCTCAGCTCTACCATGGTCTCGTCGATGGAAACTAAAAGCTGGCTGTCGATATTGATATCGCCAAACTCGTTGACCAAGACCGCCACCTTGAGGTTTTGCCGGTTGGTCAGAATGTGGTTGAGCAGGGTGGTTTTGCCACTGCCCAAAAAGCCCGTGATCAGGGTCACGGGCAGACCCCGCTTAGGAATTACTGGGTCTGCCACCGATGAGGGCTGAGGAAGGTAGGGCATCGCCGTATCACTCATAGAATGATAATCGTTATCATGATAGTGCAAAATGGAGCTGCACCCCCCATAGCTGGCTGTTGGTCAGGTCAGTTGTCCTAATTCGCTTGAAAATAGTTTCCGAATGGTGGGCACTGCCCACCCCGCAACTCAACTGATTGGCAGCCTTCACTCAGGTCGTCGATGGGCATACCAAGCTCGAGCCAAAAGGCTTTGGTAAAACAAGACTGGCAGCTCAAAGCTGCCCTCCGTCATGATTGATGCAACGTTTTCTGGTGATAATAAAGCGACATCGCGACCGTAGGAGGCGCGGAATTTTTCAACTTCTGCTTCTGGCATGTCAGCATATCGCAGCATTCGCAGCCAAACTTCAAGCAGGCTTTGATACTCGGCAGTCGCCATATCAGCCGTCAAATCAGCACTCACTAAATACCCGCCAGGCTGAAGCCGGGTCGCAATTTGCTGGAAGAAGCGGCTGCGCTCATCGGATTGCATAAAGAAATGAGACACCAAAAGACAGGTTGCTGCCTGGAAAGGCTCTGTGGCAGGAAGTGAGTCAAGATAGCCCTGATGAAACGTACAGCGCGAAGCAATACCGATCGCTTCAGTTTTGTGGCGACAGATATCGAGCATTGGTGCGGCAGGCTCGACCGCAGTAAACCGCCATTGTGGAAAGGCTTGAGCAAGATAAATCAGTTCTGCCCCGGTGCCTACTCCTACACAGAGAATGTTGGCATCGGCGGGAAGTTCTGACAGGATGATGCGAATCTGTAGATGCAGGGCCTCGCGAATTGGCGCTAGGGCATCAAACTGTTGATCGTAGGATGAAGCGCGTTCTTGATCGAAAACAATGGCCGATTCTGGGCTTTTCATAATGAAATAAACTGGTAATTGTGTATTCTCTAACGTTCTAAAAGCCGATGCCTATTGAGGGTAGTCCGTAGTACAGTCTGGCGTTAATCAGCTCACCTTTCCTGAAACCTAGAACCTGAAACCCGGCACCTGCAACCCGAAGCAAATCAGCTAAATTTACACCGCAGCCTGTAGTCGCTGAGCGCCAAATTCAGCATTTTTCATTTTTTTGACCTAGCAGCACCAAACCCCCTGGCCGGGCTGGATTGAACCGATTTAAAGCTCACTTGGTCTGTGCCAGGGTTGTAGAGTACGTAGGACGGTGATCCCCCTGCCCGCCCCACGTTGCCCACCCCCACGACCCGGCGGGGCGACTTCTCTTGTTCCTGGGGGGCAGCGGTTTGGTCAAGGGTGGTCACCGTAGAGCGCAGAGCACCGGGTTCTACCCAGCCCTCAAAGGCTAGGCCCGATCGCCCGCAGAACAGCGTATTGGCATCGGCCCGAATCAGGCGATCGCACAGAGTAATCGGCGGTGTCTCTGGCGTCAGCTCATCGCCATAGCTCACGGTACTGCCATGAATGAGCAAACAGTCCAGCTCATGAAAGCCAAAGTCCAAATCCGCCAACCACAGCACTGTCTCCCGCGACACCGCCTCCCACAGGTCTTTCACCGCCCCCAAGCCATAGCGATCTACCAACTCTGGCGCATCGGGCAGGCCGCGAATGCCGTGCAGGCTAAAGCACTGCTCCTCCCACCAGCCTGTGCAGACTTGGGGCATGGGTTCTCCTGGCTGGGGCGATCGCACCCGCCGCACCAGCGCCTCGCTATCCCCCTGCAATCCCACCAGATCGCCCAAAATAAACAGATCCGTCACCGGCTGCCGCTGCCGCCGAATGTCTGCCAGCACTGCCTCATAGGCCGGTAGATTGCCTTCGATTCCGCTGAGAATGGCCCATTGCATGGTTGAACTCCTGGTTGTCGGGTGGTGAAGAGGTGGGGAGGTGTGGAGGTGAAGAGGTGAAGAGGTGAAGAGGTGGGGAGGTGAAGAGGTGGGGAATCAACCAAAACTACCTCATCACCCATCACCCATCACCCATCACCCATCACCCATCACCCATCACCCATCACCCATCACCCATCACCTCTTCACCTTTCACAAACGTGCCCCGCATCCTCTGCCCGCTCGGCGAACTCCATGCCGCGCGCTAGTCGCCAGGCAAAGATGGGTGGCAGGCCTTGCTCGATGATGGCGGCGCAGGTTTTTTGGTAGTCGTAGGGCACTTCGCGCAGGGTGACCTGGGTGCTGTCGGTGTCGTAGAGGACGTAGGTGGCGTTGGGTCTACCGTGGCGGGGTTCGCCGACGGACCCGGCGTTGATAATGCGCTTCAGGGGGGCGGTGAACTGGTGCTGGGTTTCGTCTTGTCCTGGTTGGTGTACCTTGACGGACAGGGTGCCGTTCTCCAGTTCCCGCAGGTAGGGGATGTGGGTGTGGCCGCAAAAGAGTACATCGGCTTCGGCGGTGAGGACTCGTTCTAGAGCAGCAAAGCCATCCATGGTGGGCAATAGGTACTCGTGCTGGCTGTTGGGGCTGCCGTGGACGAAGCAGAGATTATCCTGGCGCAGGGTCATGGGTAGGCTGGCCAGGTACTCGCGCACTTCGGGGTGAATCGCCTGATTGGTCCACTCGTGGGCCAGGTGGCCCCGTTTTTCGGCCAGTTGGGAGGGGTAGCTGCAATCGCAGGCGTTTAGTCCCTCAACGATGTCTTCATCCCAGCAGCCCTGGCAGGTGGGGATATCGAGCGATCGCACCAGCTCCACCACCGCATTGGGATGGGGGCCGTAGCCGACCAGATCGCCCAGGCAGTAGATCTGGTCGGCCTTGTGGGTATCAATATCCGAGAGCACTGCGTTTAGCGCCTCATAGTTGCCGTGGATGCAGGAGATAACAGCGAGTTTCATACAAAAAGCGCCTCCTCGGCGGGGTCTAATGCTTGGTAATGCTGGTGGTACTGGGCCAGGGCCGCATCTGACAGGCA
This sequence comes from Nodosilinea sp. E11, assembly GCF_032813545.1. Lineage (NCBI taxonomy): Bacteria > Bacillati > Cyanobacteriota > Cyanophyceae > Nodosilineales > Nodosilineaceae > Nodosilinea > Nodosilinea sp. E11. The sequence goes on along the minus strand of NZ_CP136520.1, from coordinate 42,333 downwards.
ACCGTCGAGCAGGGTTTGGGCGATCGCCTCTCGCTCCAGCCCCCAGCCCACCACTTCAATGCCGCTATAGCGACTGGGTCGCCCCTCCAGCCAGGGCGGAATGTTCAACTCGGTATATTCCATCCCCAACAGCCCCTCAACAAAATCGACGTGAAAAGCGCGACCATTGGGCAGTTCAAAAATGCCCTTCATGCGACACACCTGGCCGTAGGCTCCGCCCGTCAGCTCAATTAACAGCGCGTCCAGGCTGGGCGGGTCAAACACCTGCCCAGTCAGGGGCGTACACCAAATCTCGGGCAGCCGCCCATTGGCCGGAGCGGCCACGGCATTGCCCACTACAATGCGATCGGCCCAGGTGTGCCAGTCAGACTCAGCCAGGGCAGGGGGCAGCACCGCCACTCGCTCACAACCCAGCCCCGCCAAAAACGGCGATCCCAAATCGAGATGAAAGCCCCACTCAAAGTACACCGTGGCCTGCTCTGGCAAATCAGCCAGCACCGCCTTCAGTTGCGCCTCGCTCACCACCTGCACCCAGGGAAACCGATAGCCAACCTGCGCTAAATCCACCGAGATCTCCCCCAGCCCAGGACACACGTAGAACTGAGGCATGGACTGATCCGTGAAGAACTGGCTAATCCAGGTAGTCTTGCCGCTGCCAGAGGGGCCGGAGATGGCGATGAAGTGGGGCATGGGGGGAGGGGAGAAGGTGAAGAGGTGAAGAGGTGGGGAAGTGAAGAGTGAAGAGGTGGGGGAGTGATGAGGTGAAGAGGTGGGGGAGTGAAGAGTGAAGAGGTGGGGACGTGAAGAGTGAAGAGGTGGGGGAGTGATGAGGTAAAGAGGTGGGGAAGTGAAGAAGTGAAGAAGTGAAGAAGTGAAGAGGTGGGGGAGTGAAGAGGTGGGGAAGTGATGAGGCAACCAAAAATTACTCCTTCACCCTTTACCCCTTCACCCTTCACCCTTCACCCTTCACCCTTCACCCTTCACCCTTCACCCTTCACCCTTCACCCTTCACCCTTCACCCTTCACCCTTCACCCTTCACCCTTCACCCTTCACCCTTCACCCTTCACCCTTCACCCTTCACCCTTCACCCCCTAGTGAAACGCCGGACTGTGCCGAATCAGGCTCATAAACTCCTGACGGGTGCGGGCGTCGTCGGCAAAGACGCCTTTCATGGCGCTGGTCACCGTCCAGGAGCCGGGTTTTTGCACGCCGCGCATGACCATGCACATGTGGGTGGCTTCGACCACGACCGCGACACCCTGGGGTTGTAGTAGGCCCTGGAGGGCGTCAGCGATCTGGGCGGTGAGGCGTTCTTGCACTTGCAGGCGGCGGGCGTACATTTCACAGATGCGGGCGACTTTGGAGAGGCCGATCACCTTACCGTTGGGGATGTAGGCGACGTGGGCACGGCCCAAAATCGGCAGAATGTGGTGCTCGCAGGAGCTAAACAGATCGATGTCGCGCACCAGCACCATTTCGTTGGTGTTTTCGTGGAAGATGGCTCCGTTCAGCAGCTCGTCGAGGGATTGGTTGTAGCCGGAGGTGAGGAATTTGAGCGCTTTAACCACCCGTTTGGGGGTGTCGAGTAACCCTTCGCGATCGGGGTCTTCGCCTAGGCCGATCAGCAGCGTGCGTACGGCCTGACGCATTTCGGCATCAGAAACGCGAGGTTGAGCTTGGGTGGACAGGGCAGCGATCGCCTGGTCGGCGGAGATATTCTTGGAAGGAAGTTGGGCGGTCATAGTTTTAACTGCGGCAATAAACAACAAAGAAGAGCAAGGTTTCAGGTGCAAGGTTTCAGGTGCAAGGTGCAAGGTTTTAGGTTGGTCTTAGACCATGAGCCCTGCACCAGGAACCCTGTTGCTCGCACCTCGGAAAATAGTTCGATCGGATAGTTGATCGGTCATTTTAGAAATGTCCTTTAAGGGATTAATGGACTGGGCAATGGAGAGGTTTCGGGTTTCGGTTTTTTTGGCACCTAACACCCAACACCCTCCCTAAACCGCCGACAATTTAGTTCTCGGCAACACAATCGCTACCAGGAAAATCGCTAGCTGCGCTGTCACGATCGCAGGCCCCGACGGCAGATTAAACCCTGCTGAAAACACCATGCCCAGCACAGCCCCGAGCGCCCCCAGCATTGCCGACAAAATGACGTAGCCGGTGAAGGTGCGGCTGAGCAGGCGGGCGGCACAGGCCGGAATCACCACAAAGGCGCTGATCAGCAGTACGCCGATCGCCTTGATCGAGGTGCCTACCACCAGGGCCAGCAGCACAATAAACGCCGAGCGATGGGCCGAGGCCGAGATGCCCCGAGCGATCGCCAGCGGTTCGTGCAGGGTGAGCAGGATCTGCGATCGCAACGTCAGCCCCACAAACACTACGCACACCAGCAGCAGCCCCGCACTCACCCACAAGTCACCCTGCCGCACCGCCAAAATATCGCCAAACAAAATGCTGTTTATGCCCCCCTTGTACTGCCCCACAAAGGTCAACAAAATCACCCCAATCGCCAGCGACGACGAGTAGACAATATTCAGCAGCGCATCGGTCCACAGCCGGGTGTGCTCTAGCAGGTAGGTCACCCCCAGAGCAAACAGCACCGCAAAGGGCAGCAGCACCGACGATGGACTCATCCCCAACAGCAGGCCCAGACTGATACCCAGCAGCGCCGAGTGACCCAGGGCATCGCTAAAAAACGACAGCTGCCGCAGAATCGTAAAACTGCCCAACAGCCCCCCCATCAGGCCCATCAGAATGCCGCCCATCAGCGCCCGCTGCATGAAGGGGAGTTGGAAGAGTTCGAGTGTGGGGGTGAGGGAGGGCATGGGAGTGAAGGGTAAAGGGTGAAGAGTGAAGGAATGGAGGGGTGGGTATTTTAGGGGGATGTTATGTCAGGGGGGCTTGGGTTATGGGTAGAGGGTTGGTGAGAAATCATGAGGATTGGGAGGTTTATCAAATTGCTTTTGAGGCAGCGATGGAAATTTTTGAGTTGACGAAGCAGTTTCCTAAGGAAGAACGTTATTCTTTGACTGATCAAATGCGAAGGTCATCGCGATCCGTATGTGCAAATTTGGCGGAGGCATGGCGCAAACGTTTATATAAGGCAGCTTTTATTGCCAAACTCAGTGACTCTGCTGCCGAAGCCGCAGAAACTCAAACATGGCTAGCCTTTTCCAAACGCTGCCATTATCTCGATCAAGCAACAGAACAAAGAATGAAACAAACATATGATCAAGTCCTTGGGCGATTAGTAAGTCTGATTAATAATGCGGACAGGTGGGTAGTGAAGGGTGGAGGAGTAAAGGGTGAAGGGTGAAGGAGTAAAGGAGTAAAGGGTGAAGGGTGAAGGAGTAAAGGGTGAAGGGTGATGGAGTAAAGGGTAAAGGGTGGAGGAGTAAAGGGTGAAGGGTGGAGGAGTAAAGGGTGGAGGAGTAAGGGGTGAAGGGTGGAGGAGTAAGGGGTGAAGGGTGGAGGAGTAAAGGGTGAAGGGTGAAGGGTGATTTTTTGGTTGCTTCTTCACTCCTCACTCCTCACTCCTCACTCTTCACCCTTCACCTCCCCACCTCTTCACTCTTCACCTCTTCACCCTTCACCTCCCCACCTCTTCACCCCTCAGTGCTGATGTCGATACCGCACAAACTCCGACCCATACACCGAAACCAAGTTGTCGGGTGACAGCGCATAGCCTGGGGTGCCCTGGCAGCGGAGGGAGCGGTTGAGGCAGAGGACGCGATCGCAGTGTTTTCTGACCATGTCGAGGTCGTGGGAGATTTGCAGAATGGCCCAGCCCTGCTCTTGTTTGAGCTGGTAGAGGAGTTGGTAAAACTCGGATTCGCCGAGGACGTCTAGACCGGCGGGGGCTTCGTCGAGGATCAGCAGGCGGCGGGGGCGCACCAGGCAGTAGGCGAGTAAGGCTCGCTTTATTTCGCCGCCGGAGAGGCGGGCGATGGGCTGGGGGCCGAGGTGCAGGGCATCGACTTCGGCCAGGGCGCGGTCAACCGCCAGGCGGCGCGGTTGGCGGTTGGCCCAGGGCAGCTGTGGCCCCAGGGTGTCCCAGCCGAGGGCGACCAGTTCATTGACGGTGATCGGGATACGGCGGTCGAACAGAAAATTTTGGGGTAGGTAGGCGATCTGCTGACGCACCTTTCCGGGCAACACACCTCTGGGGCTGAGGGCGTGGCCCATGAGCCCAACCTCTCCCGATTGCCGGGGCAGAACACCTAAGATGGCCTGAATTAGCGTGCTCTTCCCCGCCCCGTTGGGGCCAACGATGGCGGTGTCGGTGCCTGCTTCGAGGGTAAAGGAGACATCCTGCACGGCGGCGTAGGTGTCGCGGTACACCGTCAGCCCCTCAACGGCCAAAACTGCTGTGCTCAAAGTGTTCCTCCTAAAACCGCAGGCCCACGGCTTGGGGCACGGCTACAGCCAGCGGGTTTGACCACAGCGGTAGCCAAGACTGTTGAGTAGATGCCTCAAAGGATGCCGCTAGGTTGGCGGCATTTTGGCGCATGGTAGTGAGGTAGTAGTCGGGCATCACCGACTCAGGACCGCCCACTTCAATGGGGTTAAACATCCCCACTTGAACGCCCATATCTTTGGCGATCGCCGCAAAGGCATCTTCCCCAGCCGAGGGTTCCGTCAGAATCGTTTTTAGGTTTGACGCCTCGACGGTATCCATTACCCGCTTCACATCTTCAGGGGCCGGGCTGACTGTAGGCACATCCACCAAGAACTCGGCATCTAGGTCATAGCTCTCGGCAAAGTAGGGGGCAAAGTCGTGAAACGCCACAAAGGTCTGTCCCGCAAAGGGTGCCAGCTTGTCAGAAATCTCCGCATCTAGCGCCTCTAGCTCCGCAATAAAGGCCGCTGCATTGGCGGTGTAAATTCCCTTGCCCTCGGGGTCAACGGCAATCATGCCGTCACGAATGTTTTCCACCTGCTGAATGGCCCGCTTGGGGTCAAGCCAGATGTGGGGATTGTATTCGCCGTGGTGGTGATGCCCGGCATGGTCGTGGCCGTGGCCGTGGCTGTGGTCATGGTCATGGTCATGGTCGTGGTCATGGTCGTGGCTGTGGTCATGGTCATCAGCCTTACCTTGACTGTGGCCCTCCACCGCTTCATTCGACAGCACCGCGATCCCCTCGCTAGAGTCGATCATTACCAGGTCTGGGTTCTCCGCATTGGCGATCAGGTCATCCAAAAAGAACTCCATCTCCAGGCCGTTTTTCACCAGCACATCGGCATTCACTAACGCTTGCACATCGGCAGGGCTCGCCTGAAAATCGTGGGGGTCCATATGGGTCGGCATCAAGGGGATCACCTCGGCGCGATCGCCCACCACCGCATTCGTAAACTGCGTAATCGGCAAAATCGTCGTCATCACCGTCAAGTCCGTTGCGATCGCACCATCAGGCGATTCGGTGCCAGCCGTGTCTGTCGGTTCTGGCGCACAACCACCCAGGACAACGGCCACAGAAGACGCCAGCAGTAAGGCCGTTCGGCGGAAGGGGAAGAGTAGGGGCATGGAGGATCTCCTTGCTTGTGAAGAGTGAAGGGTGAAGGGTGAAGAGGTGGGGGAGTGAAGGGTGAAGAGGTGGGGGAGTGAAGGGTGAAGGCGTGAAGGGTGAAGAGGTGGGGGAGTGATGAGGTGAAGAGGTGGGGAAGTGAAGAGGTGGGGAGTGAAGAGTGAAGAGGTGGGGAGTGAAGGCGTGAAGAGGTGGGGAGTGATGAGCATGAAGAATCACCCCTTCACCCCTTCACGCCTTCACGCCTTCACGCCTTCACGCCTTCACGCCTTCACCCCTTCACCCCTTCACCCCTTCACCCCTTCACCCCTTCACTCCCCAAAACCCTCGCCACATCCTTAGCGAAGTAGGTCAAAATCACATCCGCTCCGGCTCGCTTAATGCTGGTCAGGGTTTCGAGCATCACGGCCTGTTCATCGATCCAGCCCTGGGCGGCGGCGGCTTTGACCATGGCGTATTCGCCGCTGACGTTGTAGGCGGCGACGGGTAGGTTCGTGTGCTGCTTGATGCGGTGGATCACATCCAGGTAGGCCAGGGCGGGTTTGACCATGACAATGTCGGCCCCTTCGGTGATGTCGAGATCGACTTCTTTCAGGGCTTCGGCGGTGTTGGCGGGGTCCATTTGGTAGGTCTTTTTGTCGCCAAATTTGGGGGCGCTTTCTAGGGCATCGCGGAAGGGGCCGTAGTAGGCAGAGGCGTACTTGGCGGAGTAGGCGAGAATGCCGACGTTGATCCAGCCCTCGGCGTCGAGGGCCTGACGAATGGCTCCGATGCGGCCATCCATCATGTCGGAGGGGGCAACCATGTCGGCTCCAGCTTCGGCGTGGGCCAGGGCTTGCTTGACCAGCACCGCCACGGTTTCGTCGTTGAGAATTTCGCCATTTTCTACAATGCCGTCGTGGCCCATACTGCTGTAGGGGTCGAGGGCGACGTCGGTAATCACCAGCAGTTGGGGAAAGGCCTGCTTGATGGCGCGCACAGCTTGGGGAATTAGCCCGGTGGGGTTGTAGCTTTCGGTGCCCGCGTTGTCTTTTTGGTGGTCAGGAATTAACGGGAAAAGGGCGATCGCCCCAATCCCCAGCCCCACAACCTCCTGAAGTTCCTCCAGCAGTAGATCGAGGGAATAGCGAAAGCAGCCCGGCATCGAGGCCACCTCTTGCCGCTGGCCGCTGCCCTCCATCACAAACAGGGGATAGATCAAGTCATCAACCGTCAAACGAGTTTCGCGCACCATGCGGCGTAGCCCCTCGGTGCGGCGCAGACGACGGGGGCGATGCACCAGAGGCAATTCCGGTACGTTGATCGCAGGTTGGTCGGTGGCCACATCAGGGTTGTTCACCGCAGGCGCGGGCGAGGGAGACAGAACCATGGTTTTGCAATATGATAATGATTATCATTCCTGAGTATCCTATCTCATCTTGCTATGGATCGCGACCCCTCCGCCGAAAAAATCTGTGCAGCGGTCTCAGCGGTGACCCATACTTCTCCCCTAACCGCTGGTCAGCAGGCCGTCTTGGCGGCCCTGCGCCAGCAGCCCCAACCGCTCTCGGCCCAGGCGCTCCACGGGGCCATGTGCACCCAGCGTCCGATTGGTCTGGCTACGGTCTATCGGGCGCTGGATGCGCTGAAATTGCTCGGGCTGGTGCAGCATCGGGTAACGCTGACCGGAGAAACCCTCTACAGCGCTGTGGAGCATGACCACCACTACCTCACCTGCTTGCAGTGCGGCGTTTCGGTGCCGGTCGAAACCTGTCCGGTGCAGGGGTTAGCGGCGCAGCTCCAGGGAACCAGCTCGTTTCGGATTTACTACCACACGCTGGAATTTTTTGGGGTCTGCGGGAGTTGTGAGGGGTGAGAAGGCGGGGTGGGTATTGAGAGCATAGAGCCCCTGGCCCAGCAGCGGCGTCCACACCAGCCAGCGCAGCAGGGTGTAAATCCGTCGCCGTTCGCCCATGGCCGTGGGTAACGGGCCGCGCCAGGTGGGGGCGACCAGCGCGATCGCCTTCAACCCCACCACATCCCCTTGTGCCGCCAGCTCCAGGGCATAACCCGCACTGTGGCCACAGGCTACCACCCCCGCCGCCTCCGGCACCACATCCCGCACAAAATCGTTGAGCATAGCCTGGTAGATCGCCGGTCGACTGCAACCAGCCGGTCGCGCCGACTCGCCAAACCCCACCCAGTCGAGGGTGATCACCCGGTAGCGTTGGGCCAACCCCTGCGCCAACCCATCCAACTCCGCCCGCGTCGAAATACTGCTAAAGGCGGGCAGCAGCAGCAGGGTTTGCCCTTCACCCTGCACATCGTAGGCGAGCGCCACCTCCCGCCCTTGCCATCGCCAGGGGTAATACCGAGTCTCCGACCCAACACCAGTCGATAGTTCTCTCTGCACCTCAGCCATAGCCAGTTTCACCCCCGAACGACCATCATGTCCACAAACTATTGATAATGATTATCATTGTAAACTGAGCATCAGTATTTAAATGCTAGACACCTGATTAAACCCACCCCTACCCCTGCTAAGAGGGGATGATCCAATACTCCATAACCCTTCACCCTACCCATCCACTCATCCACCCATCCATCCCCATGCCCCCCTCCACCGACATTGCCATTATCGGCACTGGCCCCCAGGCGCTTACCCTAGTCACCCACTTGCTTCAGAAAAAAGCTACTATGCGCGATCGCGTTGTGGTGATCGACCCAGCCGGGGAGTGGCTGCACCAGTGGCACCATCAGTTTGCGGCCTTTGAAATTCCTCATCTGCGATCGCCCGCCGTTCACCACCCCGACCCCCATCCTTCGGCGCTGCGCACCTTTGCCGAAGGGCGGCCCGACGAGCTGTTTCCACCCTATGCTCTGCCCAGTACGGCCCTGTTTGGCGACTTTTGTCAGTCGGTGATTCAGCGGTGGGATCTGGCCCATCGCGTCATGGCCGGGACGGTGCAGCACCTGGAGCTGTGTCAGGTGTTGGGGCGGCAGCGGTTTCGGCTGGGGTTGGCGGATGGACGGCAGCTTTTGGCCCGGCGGGTGGTGCTGGCGATCGCGGGCGGCACACCTCAAATTCCAGCCTGGGCGAGGCAGATACCCCAAAACTATCCGAGCGAGCGCTTGCGCCACTCCAGCCAAATTGACCTGCGAGGGCTCTCACTGGCGGGCGATCGCATTTTGATTGTGGGCAGCGGCTTGACCAGTGGCCACCTGGCCCTGGGAGCAGCCAATCGTGGTGCCCAGGTGATCATGATGGCGCGGCGGCAGTTCTACGCCAAGCTGTTTGATGCCGAACCGGGCTGGCTCGGCCCAAAATATCTCAAAGGCTTTCACGCCGAACCCAGTTGGCCACAGCGCTGGCAGATGATCCAGCAGGCTCGCAACGGCGGCTCTGTCACTCCAGCTATGCTGCTGAAACTGCGGCGGCTGGAACGCCAGGGCAAAATCACCTTCTACGAACAGTGCGAGGTGCAGCAGGCCGAGTGGAAAGGACAAGCTTGGCGGGTGCACTGTAGCACCGGGGCCGAGCACGACTGCCTCACCCACCTGCCCATCGACCGCATTTGGCTGGCCACCGGCAGCCAGCTCAATGTCGAGCACTGGCCCCTGCTGGCGGATGTGCAGGCTACTCATCCAATTGAAGTGGTCAACGGCCTGCCGGTACTGGATGAGCACCTGCGCTGGCCGGGGTGCAACCTGTTTGTAATGGGTGGAGCTGCTGCTCTGCGACTGGGGCCAGTGGCACGAAACTTGTTTGGCGGCAGGTTAGCGAGCGATCGCATCGTTCCGGCCCTGGTTAAACCAAGCCTTGGGCGATCGAGAGCCGCCGTTTCGCTAACGGCATAGCCAAGGGAAACTGGGTGTCATACTATAGCCATAGTCACTTGGGTTAGGACATCTAGAAATCTTGAAAACGTTCGAACGTTCTTAGAGAAATTGTCTTAGCCAGACTGGCTATAGCTATACTTGGCATTTGATAGAGGCAGGTGCTTTCGAGGCTGCCGCACAGGATTGCCATTGCCGTGAAAGGCACTTGACCTCTTGGGCGTAAGAGAGTTTCGGATTGGTTCTAGGCCGTCACTTCGATTGTGCGGCGGGCTTTGCGGTTGGGGTTTGTGGCATCGGTGACGATGATCTGACGGGTGCCTAGGGGGGCCGTAGGCGCGATCGCCAGGGTGACCGTAGCCCCCGCGACGGTGGGCGTGATGCCATTGTCATTGGGTAAAAGGGTAACGGTTGCCGCTGCATTGACAGGGCCGCCGCCGATCGCCTCGCAGGTGAGGGCCAGGCTGGCTCCCCGGGCGACTTGATAGCCCGTGGCATTCATCAAGCGGAAGTGGGGTTCGAGGGTGAGGCTGGTGGTGAGGGTGGCGGTGGTGCCGTCTCGCCCGACCTGCACAGTAAAGGGCAGTTGGGCGGTCTCTTCGGGCGGGCCATCGGCTGATAGGCTCACCTTAAAAATGCCGCCATCGGCGATGAAGCCCTGCAAGGGGGCAGGCACCGTCTCGGCGGTGATGGTGGGGGTAGGATGGGTCACCGACGGGGGAGCGCCGCCGGGATAGCTGACTGTACCCAGGGTCAGCGGCGTGAGGATGGCGGTGGGCACCAGCACAAACACCTCATCGCCAGGATGGCGGTTGGTGGTGACGGTGCTGCTAGCCGCCAGGTCAATGGCGCTGCGAATGGGGAGAGTATTGGTGACGGCGATCGCAAATCGCCGGACAGAAATCAACAAATCGCTGGGCAGGTGAACCCCGTGGTGATTCAATCCACCGGCGTCAAAGCGGGTGCTGTCGGTGTCAAACCGATACACCCGCGCTACATCCACTAATTCATCCGCCGTTGTGTTTTGGGCCTGCGCCACGATGACGTCATCGCCGTCAAGCCGGAGGTTGGCCCCGGTGGTGGGGCTGATCAGCAGGGGGGTATAGCGGCGATCGCTATTGGGGGTAGTGACGACCGTGGCTCGCTGGGTTTGCACCAGGGTAATCGGGTCGGGTCCGTTCTCCACAACGACCTGACCGGCCACCTCGACGGTGACATCGGCCACGGTGCGGTTATAGAACAGTGTTTGTTTGTCTTCATCCTGGGCGGCGCGGGCATCCTCGGCCCCTGGAATGTTGGGTGGCGTTGCCGTATTTTCTTGGACGGTGATGCGGTGGTCGCCGGGGCGGGTAAAGGCGACGTACATGCCCTGGCAGCGCTCTAGCAGGGGCGTGGTCGGAATCCAGCCGCGATCGCCCGGAGCGATGCTGCGATCGGGGTCGGCCACACCGGGCGACACGTTTGTCGGGTCGGCATTGTCTTTGCGGTAAAACCCATCGGCCACTGCATTGCCCGGCTGAGTCGTCGTTGCATCGCCGGCGATCGCCCCTCGGTTGGGGTTATCGGTGGTGGTTTCGGCGGTGACAAAGGGCATCAGCCGCACCCGATCCTGCATCGCGATGCCGGGTATATCCTGGCGATTGCCTTGTAGCACGGTGCCTTCACGGTTCACGATGAAGTACCAGTAGCGGGCAATATCGCCCACAAAGGCGACCTCGCCGCGCAGGCGGCCCAGGGGGCTGTAGAGGTCGCCGCTCTCCTGGGATGACTCCTGCTCCATCATCGAAAGGTGGCCATTGCCGTTTTGGTTAAAGGCGTTGTCCCACCAAAAATAGCCGGGCACCAGGGGCGACCAGGCTTTGGTGCCAAACAGGTATTTGCCAATGCGCCCCAGCACGTCTAAGAAGGAGCCGCGCTCGGGGCGAGTGCGGAAGTAGAGTTGACCGTAGGGGTCAAAGATCCACCGCATCCAGTCCATCCCGGCTTCGCGGATCAGCACGCTGTCGGTGTTGCCCATCGGGTCATCTTCGCCCACCTTGGCAATGCGAAACTCCCGGTCTTCACCCAGGTCAAACAGCACGGTGTCTTGTAGTTCGACGGTGCCGTCCGCATTCACCGCTGTGACTACCGTGCGTTTGGAGATGTTGCGCGTGGTGACCGTTACCCGATCGAGGGTCTGGAGCGATAGAGATGACCCATTGACCGCCTCAATGCGAATGGCGGCGGGTCGGGCCGGGTCGGGCACCGTGGCCGGGTAGTAGTCGTGCCAATCCCAGGCGGAGTCGGGCGTGTGGGTCGAATAGGGGGCCACCTGCACGGTGCCGGTATAGGGAATGGGCGATCGCAGGGTCAGAGTATTGCTCTCCACCCGTTCCACGGCGCGCACCACAGACCCATTCTCGGCCTGGACGATGACTCGCGAGGCCGGGCGTACCGCGTTTCCCCCCGCATCGGTGGTGAGCCGCAGGGTCAACCCATCGGGGTCGGCGGTGGCGGGGAACACATCGCCTCGCCCGCCGATGGTGCGCCCCAGGGCGTAAAACAGTTTGCCGACGCCCAGCAAAATGCCCGAATAGGTGCTGCCCACAAAAAAGTTGAGCAGGCCCCCGTGGGTGAGAAACAGCAGCGCATCGAGGGGCCAATCGACCACGCTCTGCGAGCGGCGCACATTGACGGCTCCGTTGGGCAGCTCGGCCCGGCTGCGGGTAATGCGAAACCGCTGGCCATCGCGATCGCCCAGCTTGAGCGTGACGGGGCGGCTGCCGTTGGTGATTTGGACGTCGTCGTCTTTGGCAAAGGCAATGCCGCGAAAGTCAGGAATGTGCAGGTAGCGGTTGTCGCCCTCTTCCACAATCTCGCCCGGCACGTAGGCCGAAAAGTCTGGCAGCGCCACACCGGAGGCCAGGTCGTAGATCAGCTCCACGGCCCAGACCGGAAAATAGCCCAGCAGCAGCGGCCCCCACAGCGCACTCTGGAGCGTGTGGTTGAGTTCGTGATCGACCAGGCTTTGGTGGCGATCGACCTCCCAGTTTTCAGGGTCTTGGGGAATGCGGACGGTACCGGGGCTGAGCTGCCCCGCTGCGGTGCGATCGCCCTCGGTAGCGCGGCGAAAGGGCACCACCAGCACCAGCTCATTGCCCGTGGGCAGCGCATCCACCGTATCTTGAGTATTGATGCCGCCAAACTCGCGGGCCACCAGGCTGGCCGCGCCATCTTGGGTAAAGGTGGTGGCATAGCGGGTGTGCGTCACCACCGGAATCTGGACGCTGATCGGGCCTGCCATTGTTGGTGCCGTGGCCAGAGCCAGCTCTAGAATGCGATTCCCATTCCCGTCGATGCGCAGGGGCCACACCGTCTCGCCATCGACTAGGGCAAAATTATTGCCAGCCGTAAGCACATCCGGTTGCCAGACCTGAAATTTGAACTGGTTCGTGGTGACAGTACCGCCGCTGACGGTGCCAATGGGTTCTCCACGAATGCCCAGGTGGGCGTTGCCGGATAGGGCCGCTGCTCCTCCGGGCTGCACCGCAGCGGTAGGGGCCAGCCGCTGCACCGTCAGCCCCGGAATCACCCCTGTGGGGGGAATGTCGGGCGGTGGCGGTGGAGTCGTCGCGGTGGGGGTAGGAGTTTGTAGGTCTAAGTCTCCGGTCAGCGTCAGGGTGGTGCCTTCGACGGCGCTGATGCGATATTGCCGGGGCCGAACGGCTCCCGTCCAGGCGATCTGCACCAGTTCCCCGGCGCGAAAGACGGGCATGTGAACCCGCTTGTCTTCAACCCGGGGCGGCGTAACCGACGTATCGGTGACCGTGACACGGGGCTGAACGGCCACCGTCAACGCAGACTGACGGTTGGCTTGATAGGCAGCACTGTCGGCGATCAGGGGCACGATGCGCAGGGCCGGGTTGCCCGCCGGGTCGCGCACCGTGAGGGGGCGATCGCAGGTCACCGTCAGCATCACCTGGCGCACCAGCCCCCACTCTCGGCTGGCGCCGTTGACCAGCAGCACGGGCTGAGCCGGGCGAGGCTGGTTGGGCAGGGCGGCGGCGGTGGGCGTGACGACGAGGCTCAAGGTGGAGCCAGCGACGGCCATGCCGTTGATTGGCGTGCCCGTGGTGGCGACCGCCCCAATGGCTGTGGCCGCAACCCGCTGAATCATTAGCGCTTCGCCGTTGAGGGGGCGGGGCGGGGTGAGGGCGATCGCCACCTCCCGGTCGATGGAGAGCACGGTCAGGGCTGCGCCGCCAAAGGTAAAGCGCTGCACCTGGTAGGGGTTGGCCGGGTTGCCGGGCAGGTTGCCATCCAGCACCAGGCCATCGTAGACCCGGCTGGCGACGGCGCGCACCGCCGGATTGGCGGCATTGTCTTCAACCCAGAGAAAGCCGGTGGCGGGAGCGGTGCGCACGGCCTGGGGTTGGTAGGTCAAGGTTGTGCCCGCCTCTGGGGCGGCGGTGCGTTGGCCCAGTGCTGCGCCGCGCACCAGGGGTTGCCAGGTGACACTGCTGCCAAGGCCCAAACGGGTGAGGTCGCGATCGACCTGGCGTACGGTGCCCCCAGGGTTGGCGGTGACGCGCACCGCCAGGGTATTGCCGGAGCCGGTCACGGCGATCGCATCTCCGACATTGGGGGGCGTGACGCTGGCAAAATCGAGGCTCTGGGCTGCGGTGAGGTTGGCCGCCTGGGCGGTGCCGCTGAGCTGGGCGATCGCCACGGTCAGGGGTGGGGCAAAGGTGGCGGGCAAGGCGGCATCCAGCGTGACCTGGGCCTCTAAGCGGTCAATCACCAGCGCTGCCTCATCGGTGGTTTGGGTAATGCGCAGCGGGTCGCCAGCGGCGTAGGCGGCGGTCGTGCCCACCGCATTCAAAAGGGTCGGGGAGACGCTGCCCACGCCAGTATCGGTGGCCTGGGGCGCGCCCAACCGCCGCAGGGTGACGGGGTTCACCAGGGTGGGACTGTCGCGATCGAGGCGGAGGCGGGTTTGCCCCGAGGCTTCGGTCACGGCGATCGCCTCCACAATTTGCCGCTCGGTGCCGCTGTCTTGCAGCAGCCCAAACTCGTTGATCACAAAGCCCAGCCCGGTGCCATTCAGCAGCGCCACGATGCGAGTGTCGCTGGTGCCGACCCCCAGCCCGTCTGACACCTCCAGTTCGCGCACGGTGCCGGCCTGGGGGCCGCTGAGAGTCTCGCGAACCCGGTTAAAGTGCAGCCCCCCGCGCGGAAAGTGGGGCACCAGGGAGCCGGGAACCACGGCCTCAGCGGTGCCGCCCGATCGCGACCAGTTGAGCAGGCGCATGTCGGTGTTGGCCCTGCCACTGATGGTTTCTGGGGGAATATTGCCCGGTAGGGCGGTGCCTCGCAGCAGAAAAGACGACCCATTGCTGGGTTCCACCTTCAACAGGGTGCCGTAGAGGGTGGGGCGAAAGTCGGTGTCGGGGGCAAAGACGCGCACCCGCGTCAGCGGTTCAAAGGCCAGGCGGCGGTTGGCCCAGATGATGTGCTGAAACGTCCAGGCGCGCTCGCCCCCTTGCTGAAAGGTGCCAACAAACCCGTCGCGACGCACCCCAAACGACCCCAGGCGATCGCTGCTGCCCAGCCCGTCGGAGTCGATAAACCGGCTGCCCCAGTCGGTGACCAAGGGCGGCACAATCAGCCCCACCGACATGATGAAATTCAGCCAAAAGTCCATCCCCAGCCAGCTCACCAGGTTGTTTTGCAGCGACCAGGTGAGGTCACTCAAAATCAGCGGAATCGAGATTTCTCCGGTGGGGTCGGCCCGCCCGATCGGGTCGTGCTGACAGAGGGTGTAGGGGCCACTGGCCACCGCCTCGACGGTGAGGGGGCCAGTATATCCGTCGGCGCGGCGGGGGTCGGTGGGGCGACCATGCCAGGGGTCGGGGGCGGTGAAGCACCCAGTCAGGGGGTCAAGGCTGCGCGATCGCAAGTACACCCTGCCCTGCCAGACACCGCCGCCATAGAGCCCCGGCACCCCGGCATGGTGCAGCAAATTTTCGCCAAAGGCGTCGCGGGGGATGGCGGTGACGCGATCGCGCCGAATTTCGCGCACGGGGGTGCCCGAGGGGTCGAGGGAAAAGGCGGCGCTGAGCGGCTCGCCCGGTGGGCCATCGATGCGCCCCAGACAGGCAAAGCCATTCCAGAGGTAGGTGGTCTGAACGCGCCCCTGGGGGTCTTTGACCACCCAGAGTCGACCCAGGTGGTCGCGGTGCCAGTGGGTGGGTGGGGGCGTGGTACCGATGCGATCGCCCCCGCCGTCGTAGGCCAGGGTTTGCACCGCATCGGCCTGCCGCAGGCGCACCGGGCGACCCTGGGCATCGTAGGTCAGGTGCCGCGTCCCCGCTGGGCTGGCGATCGCCACCAGCTGGTCGCTGGCGTAGGCATAGAACCAGTTGCCCTGGTCGCTGAGGCAGGCGGTGACCCGCTGCTGCCCATCGCGCCGCACCTCGACGCCGTCGATCCACACCGGGCGTCCGGCCTCGTCCCAGCGGTAGGTCTCCGTCCAGCGCTGGTGGGCGGTCTGCCCGTGGCGCAGCAGCCCGCTGGGCAGCATCACCTCAGAGAATGTGACTAGCCCATCACCTAGTATGCGGCGATCGCCCGCCTGCTCTAGGTAGGGGGTGCCGTTGCAGTGCAGGCGCAGCAGCTGCCCGGTTTCCCCATCGCGCTCATAGACCAGCAGCCCATCGCTACCGGGAATCGGAAAGGTCTGGATGTCGCGGGTCATGGCTACACCTCCACGGTTACAGATGCGCTGGCGCTACCGCTGGCATAGCGCAGCGCCGCCAACAGGTTGATCAGCTCCCGGCGAATGGCTTCGACCGCTTCCTCAAAGGATTCCACCAGGCGTGGCCCCAGCGCTTCGACGGCATCGAGCAGCGCCGTGGGGTTGAGGGCATTGAGGCGATCGCCGATCGCCGTCAGCGAGGCCCCCACGCCCGCCAGAGCCTGGGTGGGCAGAGCGGCCTCCAGCTGGTCGAGAATGTCGTCTAAAAAGGAGAGATCCCCCAGCAGGGCGGCGGGGTTGAGCGATCGCACCGAGGCAATCACGCTATCCAGCACCGCCTTCAGCTCCTGGGCAAAGATGGCGGGGTCGTAGGCGGCGAGGGTAGCGCGCAGGGCGGCGTGAACTTCTCCCAGCTCCGCCACCAGCCGACGGGGGTTCAGCACATCCAGCTCGTCGCGCAGCACCGACACCACCGCTAGAAAGCGCTGCGCCTGGGCACCGGGGTTGATGGTTTCAATCAGCGATTGAATGCGCTGCACCAGCCGGGGCAGCTCGGCATTGAGGGTGGGCAAAACCTGGGAGGCTCGCCGCAGGGCGGAGGCCACCAGGTCATCCATCTCCAGGGCGATCGGCTCCGGGTCGAGGGCGGCCAGCAGGCTGTCGAGACTGCCGCCTAGGCTGGTCAGGCGGCAGCGTTCCAGAGCGGTGGCGGCGGTTTCTATCGATGCTCCCAGCGACCCTCCGGCGATCGCCGCCAGGCTGCCCACCTGCCCTTTGGTTTGCTGCACCTCGGCGGCGAGGGCGCTGCGCAAGGCCCCTGGCCCCACCTGGGCGATCGCCCCCAGCGCCCCTTCGACGTTAAAACTGCCGCCCGCCAGGTTGGCCTGCACCGCCAGCTGAGCCCGCAACTGGGCGGGGCCAACGGGAATCAGCAGATCATCCAGGCCGCGCTGTAGACTGGCCTCCAGATCCCACAGGCGGGCCTGAAGCTGGCGCAGGTCGCGGGCCAGCCCGCCGCTGAGGCCATCGATTTGGCGCAGCACCTCCCCCGCCGGGCCTGCTGTCAGAGCCGTTAGCGCCTCCCGCAATTTGTTGGGCAGGTAGCCAAACATGCGCACCACATCCCCTGCCCGCAGGTCTTCGGGCAGGTCTGGGGCGGGGGGAGTAGCGGCGGGGTTAACCGGGGGCGCATCGAGGGAGACGCTGCCCTCGGGAGCCAGCTGTTGAATCGGGCTTACCACCGTGCGCGACAGGGTTTCGCCCACGTTGCCGATGGCGTCGCTGGTGCTCTGCACCACGGTTTCGGGAGAGGGCAGCGATAGGTTGCCCAGCAGATCGTCGTAGGCCTGCACCACCGGCTGAAGCAACATTCCCGGCTCCACGGCATCGATCGCATCCAGCACCGCCTGGAAGGGCTGACGGATGTCAGCGATGACTGGGGTGGGGTCGAGGTCTTCTAGAAACGAAACCGCCTCATCCAGATAGCCCGTCACGCCCGCCAGCAAGCTAGACGGGTCAAAGCTGCGAATTTGCTCAAAGGCAGCCTGGATCTCGGCTTCGATGGACTCGATCAGATTGGCGGGAATCAGGTTGGCGATCGCATCTCGCGCCGCCTGCAAGCCCTCTGAAATGCCGTTGCGCACCTCATCGGGCAGGTTGAACTGACCCACCGCATCGCGCACGGGTTGAAACACCACCTCAAAGTCGATGCCTTCGAGAAACTCGATCAGCTGCTGTACGACGGCGCGCAGGGGCTCCGGCAGCGCCGCCCCGCTCAGCAGCTCCTCCGCGCTCTCGCGCAGCTCGACAATGCTGGTGATAATTTGGTCGGTGGCCGCCTCGATGTCTAACCCGTTGATGGCGGCGGTCACCTGGTCGATCACCGCTTTAAACTGGGTCAGGGCATCGGCCACCCGCTGCAAAATGGCCTGGGCGTCTGCCGCCAGGCTGTTGACGGCGTCGCCGATGGTTTGCAGGGCGGTGGTGACCCCACCCAGGGCGCTGCGAATGGTCGATTCCACCTCCTCCAGCCCGCCGCGCATCTCGGCACCCAGATCCACCGTTTCGATGGTGGTGCGAATCTGTTGCAGCAGGCCCTTGGCCTCGCGGGCATAGCGGTCGAGATCGAGGTCTTGAATGGCCTGGGCGGCGCTGTGGATAAAGCGGCTCACCTCCGCCCGCAGCGATCGCAGGGGCAGCTCCCGCAGCAGACTGCGCACCCACGCCTCCAGCTGATGCACCTGCTCCTCCAGCGGCCCCACAACGTGAGACTGGATCAGTGCTTCCAGGTATTGCACCCACTGCCCCAGCCCGCTGCTCAACTGCTCGGGCGTCAGGGTATTGAGAAAGTTACGCGCCAGCACTAGCTGTTCGCGCCACTGATCCATAAATTCTAAAATGCCCTGCTCGGCACTGCGCAGGGTGCCGCTGATCTGGTCGAGGGGCCGCAGCACCAGGTTCAAATCAATGCGGTTGATCTGCTGGTAGACCGATTGCAGGTCACGGCGCAGCACCGTCAGCGTGTTTTCGCGCACCCGCGCCAGCAGCGCCAGCCCCGCCTCCACCTGGCGACGATCGCCCGCTTCGGCGGCCAGGGCGATCGCATTCAGGGCATCGACCACGCCAGCAGTGCGGCCAGTGGGCAGCGCAATGCTCTGCGCGGCGGCAAAAATGCCGTCTAGGTTCTGGCGCACCTGCACCAGCCCGGCTTTGGGGAAGGGCAGCAGAATCTCGATCGCCAGCTCAGCCAGCGCTGTCGGATCCGTCGGCATGCCCCGTTCCACCGTATCGATCAGGTAGCGAAACTGCCCCAGGGCATCGCCCCCCGCCTGCACGTAGCCCTGACTGCCCGCCTTCAGCAGGCTGAGGGTGCCGCTGAGCGATAGCCCCAAACTCCGCCCCAAAATGGCGGGGTCGCGGTCGATGCCCTCAAACAAGCTAAGAATCAGCGTGGTGCCGTCGCGCACCGCTTCCACGTACTGGCCAATGGGTACGCCATCGATGTTGAGCGGCTCTAGGAGCGTGGCGATCGCCGCCATCAGCGGTTGCAGCAGCGCCGTGGGGTTGTCCGCCGCCGTTCTCAGGGTCTCAATCGCCTCTGACAGGCTGCCCAGCGCCGTTTCCCCCGCACCCCCCTGCAAGACCTGTTGGAGCTGGGGGCTATTGATCGACACCGTGATGTCAGCGCGGGCGTTGACAATGGCCGAGAGATCAAGGCTTTGCAGGTCTTCTAAGAGCGTCATCGAGGGTACCTCAAGACCAGGTCAGACACATCAAGGGTGAGAAACAGATGGCTGCTGAAGCGCGGCGGCTGTTGGGCAAAGGCCGCCACTGGCCAGCTAAAGCCGGGGAGATGCTGGTCGGTTTTGGCAATATTGAGCAGCCGTTGACCGTTGAGCAGGAGGGGGCGATTGCCCGGCTGGGCATCTCGCACCGCCAGCTTCACCAGCGGCACCGGGCGCTGCACCCAGAAAAACCGCCCCTGGTTGGCCCGCACCGAAATGCCCACCGGCACGGTGGGGGCGGGCAGGGTTGGGTCATCGAGCCAGGGCAGGTCAACCCACACCAGGGCAAGGTCGCGGCTGGCCCCCAGCTGACGCACCCCCGGTCGGGCCAACACAATTCCCGGTGACCCCGACGACATATCTACCAGCGAGACGGAGATCTCGCAGGCCACCGGAGCCCGACCGATCAGGCCAACTTTTACCGGTGCCAGGGTTGGGGCTGTTGACGGGTGGAGTACCGCCGGGGGCAGCGATCGCACCACCGGGTCTGCGGCTACGACTACGCCTGCGATCGCCTCACTGGCGCTGGGCATGTCGTCGGCAACGGTCTCTAGCAGGCGGATGCCCTCGTAGTGAAGGGTTAGATCTGCGATCGCCAGACCCGGTACTTCGGCGGCAAGGGACGTTTTCAGCCGCTTGGGGTCGAGGGGGAGGGGGTGAGATTCTCCTCGTAGGGCCACGGTGGTGACGCCGGGGAACTCTCGCACCAGGGCACCCTGAATGGCGGAGGTGCCAAAGCGCACTCGGCTGGGGGTATCTCCCTTGAGCAAAAAGGTGACGCTGGGGGACTGGTTGGCCTTGAGCCGCTGTTCTAGGGCGATGGTCAGGGGAGCCGTGAGATCGATCTCGGCCACGGGGGCATCGAGCGGGAATTCGTTGGCAAAGGCCCAGATTGCGGTGCCCTCGGGGTCGAGCAGTTGTAGATTCTTCGGCAAAATTTTTGCCCAGCCCGTCACCTCCCCCAGCCGCATCTCCCGTTCTTGAAAGTCTTGAGGGGCGGCATTTTTGACGAGGGTAAGGCGCAGTCGACTGGCGGCCATCGTGCCCGGCAGGGTCAAGGTGCGGTTGCTAAAGCTGGCCCCGGTAAAGAGCGCCGGAATTGCCCCTCGCGGCCCCACAGCGGGTACGGCGTAGAGCACTAGCCAGCCCCCCGCCGGGTTGGGCATTGACACCAGCAGCCGCGCCCCATCCCCCAGTTGGGCGGCTCCGGTGACGTCGACCCAGGTACCCCCATCGTCTTTGTACTGCAAGCCCTTCAGGTTCAGGCTGGTGATGCGTTTGCTCTGGGGAATCGAGATCTCAAACCCGTTCCCCGCCGCTCGGCTAGACAGAATCCCAAGGGATTGGGTCAACGCCGCTGAGCCAACCTGCACCGTGGCCGACGCCACCACCGCTCGGCTCGCGCCGGGGACGGGTGCCCAGTTGACGGCGATCGCCTGGCCTGCGGCGGGCAGGTCGATGGCGGGCAAGAGCAGCGACGTCACCCGCTCTGCCAAATCATCAATGCCGACAACGACCCGTCGGTCTTGCTGCCCCAGTTGAAAATCAGCTCTCATGTTGCCCTCACCACCAGGGGAAACCGCCCCAGCTCAACGCCCACCTGCCCGGCCCCATCCTCTAACCCCACGACCAGTTCATCCCTCGTGGCCTCGGCGGGGGGCGCATAGCGAATCGTGGCCAGGCCCTCGGCCACCGTCACCAGCCGCACTCCAGCCACCCCATCACTGCCGCCTGTGAGGCTGCCCGCACCGGGGCGACCGCCCGCCCCCGCCAGGGTCATGGCCAGCCGATCAAAGGGCAAGGCGGCGGCGGGTTCGCTGGCGCGCAGCTGCAACCCCTGGGCAAACCCCACCTGTAGGGCCAGATCCACCGGGTCACCGCCCGCCACCAGGCGGGGGTTAGCGGGCGCGATCGCCAGGGGCAGTGCCACACCGCGCACCCGAATTTCGCCAATCTCTCGCCCGGCTTCGCCCACCACGCCCACCGGCCAAAACCAGCCCGTCGCCCTGAGGGTGAGCGTCACGGGGGCAGGGCCCGGGCCGGGGCCGGGGGGCACCGTTGACGCTTCAAGCCATTGCAGCTGCTGAATCAAGAACCCCGGATCGGTGCCCCCCCGCAGCGCGGTGCCATCCTGAAAATCTGGATTGTTTAGGGCGTAGAGGGCGGCATCGAGCCCCTGCATCTGTTGCGATCGCCCCTGGTTGTTGGCCGCAAAGATTGCGATCGCCACTTCGCACTGCAACCGCAGGATGCGCCGAAAATCGTCTGAACCGGGCACGATCTCGGGCCGCACGCTGCCAAACTCAGGCTCGACGGGCTCTGCCTGGCGCACGCCCACCAAGAGTCGAGGGTTCGCGCTGCCCCCACTGCCGGGGGTGACCTCAACCCGCCCCCCAAAGGGAGCCGCCAATCGCCCCCCGAGCACCTCCGCTAGCCGCAGTTCAAACTCACGAATCATGGCGGCTACAGTTCCCTCATGCGTTCTGTCACTGCCCGATCGACCAGGTTAGGCAGGTTGACGGTGCTGCGCTCCAGCTCCCGGGTCACCACCGCGGGAATGCGGGTGTTGACCAACTGGTTGACCTGGGTGGTCATCGTTTGTGAAAACTGGGTCTGAAACGTATTGAGGTCGGTGCGCGTCACAAAGGTCTGCCGTACCTCAGTCTGCAAGGCCCCCAATTCGGCCTTGGTCGCCCCCGTCTGTTGAAACTCCGTCCGCAAAGCCCCCAGATCCTCGCGAGTGACAAAGGCTGATCGGAACTGGGGCGTCAGGGCGGCCAGCTCGTTCTGCACTACGCCGCGCAGGTCACCCCGCACCTCGCTGAGGGCGGCGCGGCTCTCGACCACGGCAGACTCCCGGGCGATCGCCCCCAGTTCTGAGCGCAGCTCGTCGCGCAGGGGCGCGATCGCCTCACCCACCTGCACCCTGGTCTGCTCGCTCAACTGCCCAAACCGACCCTCAATCCGGCTATCCAGCCCCTGCAAGCGGGTGTCAAACTGGCCAAGGCGGCTGTCGAGGCCGCCCAGGCGAGTGGTTTGTTCGCGCAACTGGGTCTGAAGCTGGGTAAACTGCTGAGCCAGCCCCGCCAGGTTGCTCTGAAGCTGGCCGAGCCGGTCAGGCAACTGGCGATCGAGGGCGGCGGCGACCAGCCCCTCGGCCTGTTGCCCCAGGGTTTGGGCCAGGCGGCCTTCCACGGCGGTGAAGCGCTGGTCGAGGCCCGTTTGAAAGCCCTCCAGCTGGCTTTGCAGATTGGCATTGACCTCAGCCCGAATGCTCCCCAAGACCGATTCACTAATGCTTGGCAGGGAACCGGCGATCGCCTGGGATACCAGCCCATCCACCTGGGCCAGCCGATTGGCCACATCGGTCTGGAGCTCTTGCCGCAGCTGGCCGGTAGAAACCCGCAGATCGTTAGCCAGCGAGGCGGTTAGCTGAGCCCGCAGATCTCCCACCTGGGCGTCGCTGATGCGGCCGGGGCGGCTATTAAAGGCAGCATCTAGCTCTGCCTCGGTGACCAGGGTGTTGGTCAGTTCGGTCAGGCGCTGTTCTAGGCGGGTGGCATCTAAGAAGTCTCCCGTCGGGGTGCGCAGCCGTTCCCGAAACGACTCCAGGCTGTTGATGCGGTTGGTGACGGTCTCAAAATCGACCGGCTGCCCGTTGACGGTGAGACTGTCGCTCAGCTCTAGCACCCGCTGCACATTGGTTCGCATGCCGCTCAGGTCTTCCCGCAGGGTGAGAATGTCGTCGCGGGTGTTGGGCAACCCCTCAAACTGGCGGCGCACCACGGTTAGGTCAGACTCGCGTTGCAGGTCACGGCTGACCAGGCTGTTGATCTGGTTACGGAAGGTTTGTAGGTCGTCTTTTAAATCGGTCACTTGGGTGGGGACGCGGTTAATGCGGCGCTCTAGCTCCGAGAGCTTGGCCGTTGAGCCCGGATCGCTGAGTGGCCCCTTTTCGAGCAGGGTGCGCAGCCGTGGGTCGAGCCAGGCCAGTTTGACCTGGTCGGGGTGCTCGTGGGGCGGCACCGCGTCGGGGGCGGCCTCGGCCAGCACGGCCCGCGCCACCTCGATCACCACGCCTACCAGCGCATTCCAATCCTGCGCCTGGATCAGCTCACCCCGCTGCCGCTGGGCCAGGGGCGTGAGCCGCGAAATCAGGGCTTGTAAGCGTTCTAACTCGGCAACGGTTGGCATGGCTTATCCTCTCAAACCCTGGAAGTTAAACAATGTGGCTCCGCTGGCCGCCCCGGCTCGCTGGTAGACCTGGAGTTCTGAGTCGGCGCGAATCTGGGTACCCGCCTGGGAAAACTGCTGCGCCTTGGTGGTCAGCTGTTTCACCGACTCCTGACTGAGGAAGGTATCGGCGTTGTCGCCCTGGGACACCGCCATCTGCTGCACCTCGGTCAAGATTAGGTTGCTGGCGATCGCCAGCTTGCCGGTAAACACCGACGGGTCGGCCCGCACGGCATCCTTGAGATCTTGCACCCGGCCCCTGAGGCGATCGCGAATGGCCGGGGTAGCGCCGCCCAGGTCGAGCACATCGTTCACGGTTTTGTCGAGGTTGGCGGTTTCTAGCTCGCGACGAATCTCCAGCAGGCTTTTGCCAAAGGCTTCGGCAAAGCGCCGCAGGTTGCCCTGCACCTCGTCGATTTTTTCGGCAATTTCGGGATGGTCGTGGCCCTTGGGGGCCACCAGCTGGGTCAGTTCGCCGATCGCCCCGGCCAGATCGCTGACGGCGGCCACCATCACATTCCAGTCTGCCGCCCGAATGGCTTCCCCTGGGCTTTTGCCGCCCACGGGCTCCAGCCGTCGCCGCACATCGGCGGCCACCTGCTGCACCGGAGCCAGATCGGCATCGGGGATGTCGCGAATGGGCGTATCTCGAAACAGCTCCTGGGGTACCGGAATCGTAATTCGCGTCGGCGTCGGCTGGGGAAACAGGCGAATCAGCCGTCGATCAATCGGCTGGATCAAGTTGGGGTGACGCACCTCGACCTCGTAGGGGCCGGGGTCGAGGTCGCGCACCAGTAAACTGCCGTCTAAGAAGGGCGATCGCTCCACAACGGTGCCGGTCGCCTGATTGACCAGGCGCACCGTGGCGTCTCGGTTGGCGGCGGCGTAGCCCTGGAGTTGGATGCTAAAGCTGCTTTTCATAGGGGTGGGTGAGGGGGTGAAGGGGTGAGGGGTGAGGGGGTGAAGGGGTGAGGGGGTGAAGGGTGGGGGCCGTTGAACTTATCTACCTGCCCACCCATTCACCCTTAGAGCAACCACTGCAAGTCTCCGTAGGGGAAGCTGACTTCCCAGAAGAGGGTGAGTTCGTGGTCGTCGTTTTTGACCAGCGGGGCAAAGATGACCCGGTTGTAGAGAATGGCACTGTCGTCCTGGCGGGAGAGCAGCCCGGCTTCGCGGATGGTGCCGACGGCGGCGGCGGGAGGCAGGGTACTGCGGATCCGGACGCGCACTACCCGCCGGGTTTCGTCGAGCTGGGGGGCGGCGAAGGCGTCGGGAGGGAGGGCAATTTCGGTGGGCGACTCAAGCGGAGGAACGTCCCCCACAGCGACATTGGTCAATTGGGGGGTGTCAAAGGTGCCGGTTTCGGGGCTGTCGCTGGTGCCGACGCCCATGTGGGTAATGGGGGCACCGCGTCCGGCCATCAGGTTGGCGATCAGCTCAGCCCCCCCTTGCATGACGGAGTTGTATTCCTCCCGAACCGCTAGGATGCAGCCCTGAGGATTGGTCAATTCAAGTCGCAATTTGGCGCGCATGGCGGGTCTTTTCCCTCCCTCAGCGAAATGTAGAATCGTCAAATTCGGTCACGCTAAACAGGCCGCCCACCTCCAGCAGCTGATCGCTGCCGGTTGGCCCGATCTCTTGAATCTGAATGGGCGACACCCCGGTCATATAGTCCGCCTGGGCCTGGATTTCGCTAAACACCTGGAACTCCACATGGGCGGCTACTCCGGCGGGTTTGAGTTTGGCCACCCCCTGGTTGAGGGAGGCGTGCAGTTCGTCATAGCTGGCGATCGCCGCTTGCACCGCGCCCGGTGGGTGGGCAAGGGCGGCGGCGGGTAACTGCACCGAGAAGCGGGCGGGTTGGGTCTCAATCCAGGTGGCCTGGAGCGCGATCGCGGGCTCCTGGTAGAACAGCGCCTGGTCAAAGTTGACCTGGTCATAGAGCCCCTGGTGCAGCAGCAGGTCGGGCAGCGAGAACAGGAAGCGATCGAGGCCGCGCTGGTCGTAGTGGGCCACGGGCAGAAACCAGAGGGTGTTGGCCCCAGAGCGGAGGGTGAGGGCGATCGGGTCGCGGAGCTGTTCGGGCGTCCAGGGCACCCCCGGCTGGAGGTTGGCAATCGACCGGAGTTGGGCCGTGACATCGCGCTTTTCTAGCTCGGCGGTGACGCTGCCGTCGGGGTTGGGGCGCAGCCAGAGGCGCTGGCCAGGGGGTACTTCGCCCAAAAAGAGCAGCCCCTCCCCCGTGGTGACATTCACCACCAGGGGCACATGCTCAGGGCCATCGGCCAGCCCCGTGAGCAACAGCCCCAGGCGGCTGTCATCCAGCCCGTCGTTGACGAGCTCAAACGACTGCAACGGCTGTAGCCCACCGGCCAAAGGAATGCGCTCATACTGCCGTTTGGGCGGCGTATCGACAATAGCTGGCCCCAGGCGGTGGACTTGCCGCCCCAGGGCCAGCGGATCGGGGGGCGGGGTGATGTCATCGCCGTAGATGGCGGTGCTCACCTGCCAGCGATTGATCGGCGGAATGGCGCGAATGCCCACGGCGGCCTGGTAGCGACGCACATAGTCGGCGACAAAGTTGGCGATCGCCCGCTGGGTCACTGACCCATCCTGCAATCGCGCATTCCGCAGGGCATGAACCCAGGCGCGAAATTCCCCCAGGTCTTGCCAGGGTTCTGGCGCAAGGTCGAGCACTGCCGCCAGTTTCCCCGCTTCCTCCAGGGTGAGCGCCGCATCAAACCAGTGGGCGCGCTGTACCTCCAGGGCCTCCTCATCCAAAATGTCCAGCTCTACGGCGGGGACGGCGAGCATGTCCTCCACCAGTTCGCCGTTGCGGTAGAGCAGCGGCAGTCGATTGACCATGGCCTTGAGGTGTGTCATCAGACCTGGCCCTCCCGCACATCAATTTCAATCGCGTCGATCTGTAGGGTTTCCACCGGGGCGGGGCGATATTCACCAACGCCGTCACGCAGCTGTAGGAAGCGGCGATCGGCGGTTTCTAAGGTGATCGTGGCCTCATGGCGAATCAGGGCAAAGCGGCTCTCGTCTCGAATGGTGGCAGCCAGCCCGTCTACGGTCAGCGGCGCATTGGCATTGCGCCCCTGCACGTGGCTGGTCACCGCAGCGTTGATGGCGGTGGTGGCATTGGCAACCGTCACGCCGGGCAGCAAATGCACAGGCAGCACAATGCTGACGGTGGTGGTGGTGGCCGCTGTCGCCGCCGCCGCCCGCTCGTACTTAATCGTCTGAATTTGAATGCGATCGCTGGTCACCTCCAGCACCTCACCACTGCCCAGGGTGAGGTCGTCTACCGCCGTGCCGCCCTCGGGCACCAGGCGAAGGGTGGCGTCGACAATGCGGGCGTCGCTCAGGGCGATCGCTAGCAGCTGAGCGCGGCGAATTTGCCCCCCCGGAGCAATCTGGCTGAAGTAGCCCAGCAGGCGCTGCTTCAGGGTTTCGACCACGCTGGTTTGCTCTGCGGCGGGCAGACTACTGCCTGCCAGCACCAGTTTTTCGACCCGCACATCCAGCCGTTTCGAGGTGGCGCGCCCGACCAAAACCCGAACACCCGCTGGCTTGAGGTCTTCGAGTCGCTGACGCACTTCCTCCCGTTTGGCGGGAGTATCTTCGCTGTAGGCTACCTCAACGCGAATTTCTCCAGGGCGGAGGGTGGGGTCAGTGTCCGGATCGGCGATCGCCACGTCTTTGATGCCCTCCAGCGACTTCAGGCCAAACCTGATCGCATCCAGGGTGCCGCGCACAGCGCCGGTCAGGGCGCTGCGGGTGCGGCGGCGCAGGTCATCATCGGTTTCAGGCACGCTGAGGCGGTGAGCGGGTTGCCCATTGGTCACCCCAACGATGCCCGCAATCAGCACCTCTGGCCGGTTGAGTTCCCCGGTCTCAACGGGCTCCGTTCCCTGGTTTTCGCCCCCCGCCAGCACGTCTCGACTCGTCTCCCCCGGCTCCAGCGTCAGGCTATCGAGGGTCAGGTATCGGGCTCCCGAGGCGCTGACCACCGCCGTGCCCGCCGGAATGGTGATCCGGCCCACCGTCCCCTCTTGGCGAGAAAATCGCAGTCGCACCACGGGGTTGCCCGTCGGCAGGCGAGTCACCCCCACCAGCGCCACCACCCGATCGAGGGCGTTGCCCTCTGCCGTTTCTAAAAACGCAGATTTGTAGACCAACTCCAGGTTCAGTTCGCTGACCGCCAGTTCGCGGCCAAAGGTCTCCATTAGGGTGCGTGCCACCGACCCCACGTTGAGATCGGTTACCGGCACCGGATCGGTTTGCATCGGGTAGTAGTTGACCGTTAGCGGCGTACCGGCAATGGGGCGACGTCCCTCTGGTCGAAACCGGATGGCATCCTTCTCGGTTTCGCGGCCCGTGGTAGAAATCAGCTCAAAATCGGCGGGTGTAAAGCGGTAGGCGATCTGCTGATCGGGTAGCCGCCCGGCCACCTGGCCCTGCAGGTGAGAAATGCGCCGCACCGGACGACGGTTGAGCAAAATTGGGTCGTCGCCCCCGGGCATGGTCAGACTTTCGCGCACCGTTCCCCCGGTGAGAACAGTCAGCAGATCCCGCACAATGTCGGGGTAGAGTCGGGGTGAATAGCTCATACGCCCACCTCCAGCGAGAGCACCAGCGGGTCGCCCTCTAGCACCGGCTGCACCGCCAGGGTAAAGACAAAGGAGTCCAGGGTTTCGGCCTCGGGGTCAAAGGTGAGTTCCACCGCTTTGTCTTGTACGCGCGGCTCTTGGGCCACCACCTCCAGCACGTAGGCGCGGCAAAGATTGCGCAGGGCAGGGGTTTTGCGTTCGCCGATCAGCTCGTGCAGCCGCGACCCGTAGCTGCCATGGCCCAGCTCGGCCAGAGCACCCACCGGGGTCAACAATCGCAGCAGCAGCGCCTGGGCCAAATTCTCGCGATCGCCCAAGGTCTTCAGATCAAACGCCTCCCTCGCGCCGCCCACCAGCTTGCCGCGAATGGGCCGCCGCTCGGTCACCAAATCCAGCGCGGCGGCATCGTGGGCCACCAGGTTGGGCACCACCGCTAAGTCAATTCCCAGAACGCTCTGCGTCATACAACCCCATCGAAATTTGAAGTTTGAGTTTCAAGTTTTGAATTTTGAATTTTCATCACAGCCCCATCCCCCCATCCCCCCATCCCCCATCCACCCCTCACCCCTCACCCCTCCACCCCTCACCCTTCACCCTTCACCCCTCCACCCCTCCACCCCTTCACCCCCAAAACACCGTCCCCACCGCCACAATCTGACCCACCGGCACATCCGCCGGATCGTTGCAGGTCTTGACCGGGTCGCCGTTGCGGGCGGCGGCTTTGCCCCCGATCTGCACCGTCAGGCTGCCCATAAAGACCGTGCCCTGATTGGCCGGTGGTTGCTGAAAGGAGGTGCCGGGTGGGGTGGGAATGTGAGCGGGCTGGTTGGTGGCGGTAGAGCCTTCCACCGCCGCTGGCTGGCCGTTAATTTTGACGGTGTTGATCAAGCCGCCATCCAGCTTTCCCACAAAGGGATGGGGCAGGGGGGTGGGGACGGGGCCACCGGGAGTGGGCACCAGCACGATGTGGGTATCCACCGCTGTAACCAGATGATTGGCGATCGCCGCAGGCATTCCCATCAGTTCACCTCTACCTTGGCGCCACGAAGTTTGACATTGCCCGAGCCGCTGATCTCCACGTTGGTGCCCTCTAGCACCAGGTCTCCGGCCGCTTTGACGACAATATTGCCGTCCTGTTTAAGGGTGATTTTCGACCCTCCCGCCGCAACCTCAGCTCTTCCACCGCCAGAGCTTTGCAGGCTGAGCTGCACCTCCCCCACGGTGACCTGCACCTTGTCTTTGAGAATCTCCAGGGTGACGTTGTCGGGCAGCTCACAGCGAATCGACGGGGTGTCGCCTTTGACCTCGAGCTTGAGTTTGGGGCTGCTGTCCCCCGAGGGCAGGTGCAGCACCAGTTGGCCGTTGTCATGCACGGGTGGATTTTGATCGGGGTGGTACAGCCGCCCCACCACCACCGGAGCGTTAACGTCACCGTCGAGAAACAGCACCACCACCAGGTCATCGACGGCGGGCATGGCGGCGAAACCCAGCGCCCCCACGGCGATCGGCACCCTGGGCAACACCAGCCCCGAGTCGCGCAGCTCTACAGTCACCCCATGGTCAGGGGATGGAGCGCCCTCTGCGGCGGCCAACTGGCTGACTACTCGACCCACCGCCGCTACGCCGCGAGCATTGGCTTCATAGCGGGCAATGCGGGCAATGCTGTCGTACAGTGCCGTGCTCATCACAGACCTCCCAGGGCAGAGAGGGCCGAGCCCAGTAGCCCATCTAGCAGACCCGCTGGGGCCACGGTCACCCCTTCAAAGGTGGTAGAGCCGCCGTGCAATGGGTCTAGCCAATGCTGCACCCGCGTCAACAGCCAGGCCCCAGAGGCCAATCCATCTGGTAGGTCTTGCACCTCCAGCACGGTGCCGGGACGCAGGGCGGGCAGCAGAAAGGTGTGGGCCGTCACCTGCTGCGTTAATCGCGCCGCCTGCTGGGTGGCCGCTTGGGAGGCACGCTGGGCCACCTGGGGCGATCGCAGCAGCGCCACCGAGCGCCGCACCGTTTGCCGCCCAGCGGCGGGAGCATTGTCGGGCACCCCCTTGAGACTATGGCGCAGCGCGTTGGGGGCGTCAGCCGAGCCAGCGGGGCCATGGCCAATCAGGGCCAACTGCTGCGCGGGGGCCGCCCGTTCCTCGACGGAGTAAGCCAAGAGTTCGCGCCCGTAGCGCAGGGCCAGCTCCGGTTGGCTCACCGCCGCCGATACAACGGTGAGCGCATTGTTGGCGTCAAACTGGGCGATCGCACCCCCTAGCTCGGCCAGCAGGGCAATGTGTTCGGCGGCGGTGCGGCCCTGGTGGGCGACGTAGGCGGCGAGGGGCACCTCCAGCTCAACCCGACCCACCGAGAGATTGACCTCACCCGCTAGGGCTTGAATAATCTGCTTCGCGCTCTGCCGCTCGTAGGTCGCCGCCGGACGAAATTGGGCCAGCGTGGCCCCGCCATCGACCCCCACCACCACCGTAGACCACAGCCCCCGCTGCACCCGTTGCACTGTCCCCGTCAGCACCAATTCCTCGCCTTCACCGCCCTCCAGGCTTAGCTCAACCGCATCTCCTGGCACCGCAGTCAGCTCGACGGTGGGCGGCAGGGTGACCTGAAACCGCCCTACCCCAGGCAGGTTATTCAATTCCACCTGCACCTGGGCCACTTGCGTCGTGTAGCGCAGGTTGCCCAGGGTGACGGTAATCGCAGGCGATAAGCTCATGGGGAAAACAGGGATGAAAGGGTTTGGGCCGCGTCGGTAAAACTGGAGGCAATCTGCCCCACATTGCCGACCACGTTATCCATCGGGGCCAGGACTCCATTGAGCGATAGGCCATCGAGGTTGGCCAGGGCGTTGAGCTGGTCAATGGCGGCCAGCGCTTGATCGACGGCTCCGGCCACTTCGCCCGCCAGGTCGGCCAGGTCGCCCAAAATATCGGTGTCAAAACCCAGATCGCCCAGCCCAAAGTCGTCTAAGCCACCAAAGCCAGAGACCTGGGCCGGGGGCGGCAGGGGTGGGCTTTCTGCCAGCGACAGTTGGCATTGGTACAGTTGGGGCAGACCGGCCACCTCCTGGGCGCGAAACCCGGTGATCACCACCTTTTGCAAGTCCAGTGCTGAGGCTATATCTGCCGCAAAGGTCAATTCTGCTCCGGTGGCAGCGGCCTGTTGGAGGGTTTCGAGCTGGGTTTTGGCCTCGGGGCCAGTCAACACACTGGCGATTTGAATCTGGTGAGAGGGCCGTCCGGCGCGCTGCTGCAACGTGCCGGGCAGACTCACAATGCGCGTCGGCACAAAGCCAGCATCCAGGGTGTGCTCAATGTGCTGAATCGCATCGAGGGAAATGTCCCCCAGCAGCGGAATCGGTCGAGTCGTTTCGGTCATCGTGGAATCCCCCTGAGGTCAGCTTCGTGGTGGAGGAGGGCGGCGAGGGTGTCGGCGAGGTCGGGGTGGGGGGTGGGGGGTGGGGGGTGGATGAGTGAGGGGTGAAGGGGTGAAGGGTGATGGGGTGAGGGGTGAAGGGGTGAAGGGGGGGATGGGTGGATGAGTGGAGACGGGGGTGCGGGCGGGGCGGGCGATCGCCCATTCCACGGCTGAATGGGTTCGGGTGCCATCTTGTGCAGCGGTTCAGGAGGTGGCGCGATGGTCTGCTCGGCTGTTTGCTCAACGGTGAGGAGGGGAGGGGAGGAGGGGGGCAGAGCCGTTGGCCAAGACGATAGAGACCGGGTTGAAAAGCGCTGTCTTTTTGGCAATGTTGCGGTTGGCTGATCGGCCTGCTCTGCTAATGGAGCGGATTTGGTTTGGGGAGGGCGGTCTGGTTGAACGTTGACCCTGGGTTGAAATTGAGGCGGGTGGAGAGCACGCGTCGTTTCGACGTTGGGTGGTTTGGTTTGCAGGCTGAAACGGTGGAGAGCCACTCTGGCGTGATTTGATTGAGCGGTGGGTTTGACGGTGGGTTGGTACTCGTGGTCTTTGTACTCGTGGTTAAAGGGGGCGATCGCCTGCGCCCGAGTTTCGACCATCGCCTGCTCCACCGTATTCTCAGACCGATCGCTGCAAAGGGAATCTCGCCAGTGCGATCGCGACTCCTGCCAACCCTCCGTTTCGGCCGACCCCTTCCCTCGGCGGAGCAAATTGTTGGCCAACTGTTCACGAATGTAGTCCAGGTCGCTCTCTTCCGGAGACAGCAAGACCAGACGCTTCCAGCCGGTGTCAGAGGCGGCGGGGGCAGACAGCGATGCTTCCAATGAAAGGGCCAGCTGATCGACCTCAAGGGCGATCGCCTCGGCCAGCTGTTGGGGGCTCCACCCGGTCTCTCGGGCGACCAGCATCACGGTGCGATCAAACTGAGGAGCGCTCTCCCACAGCCCACCGGCCAGCGCCAGGGCAATCACATCGAGAACACAGGCATCCATCGGTTCAGGATCTTTGGTTCGGAAGCTGGTGGTGCCCAGCGATCGCAACCCTGCCCACAGGGTTGGTTTCGGTTGGGGCGAGGCCATCGCCTCCCACACCAGCCGATTGCGTTCGCCCAGGGTGAGCGGTCGCACCACCGGCCCGGTTTCACCCCCAACCTGTAGTTGGCCCTGGGGGCCTGCCGGGGCGATCGCCACCGTCATCGTCCCCAGGCGAGCCAGGCCTTGCAGGGGTTCTAGCGAAACCAGGGCAGAGGTCAGCATCAGCCCAGTTCCTCCCGCACTCGGGTGGCGGTGAAGCTATAGATGGCCTCACCGTGCCCCCCTACCCCCAGATTGAAGCTCTTTTCGAGCAAAAAGCACTCATCAAAGGTCACCGCCATCTGGGTGCCCCCCTGTTTGAGCTGAGCAGTAATTTGAAAGGGCGTGTCTCCGGTGAGACTGTCGAGTTTGGCATTGGTGGAGGCGACCATCAGCCGCCCTTCCACCGATTGCGGCCCCGAAACCAGACCAATGCGCTCTGCACTGCCCAGAGCGTAGATATTTTGGCGCACCTGCTGACGACGATAATCAATCGTCCGCAGCCCCTCAATGGGCTCTCCATCCACCAGGGCTGAACTTTCGTTAGCAGCAAAAATTGTGGGCATAGCCTCCTCCTAAAGAGCACGGTTGATTCTGTTTTGCCGAACAAGATGCTAATTTTTGACGCGAATCGTGGCGTAGATATAGTCGATCGCCCGTACAGGACGCACCGCCACGTCAATGCGCACAATGCCCTGGGCAAAGTCTTGCTGCGTAGAATAGACATCGACCACAAACGCCGGATCGCTGCCATCGGTCGAGGGCACCAGTGCCCCGGCCCGTTCCATGCGAGTAAACACCGCCACAATCTGCTGCTTTAAGGCCATGCGCGCGTCTTCGGTGTTGAGCCGACCGATGAAGTTTTCGGACATGGCCTTGGTCTCGCGAATGGCCTGATCGGCTACGCGCGTCACCGAAATTTGATCGCCCGTGGTGTCGATGCCCCGCAGGGCAATCACCCCCCGTCCGGTGCGCTGCTGCACCACCAACAGGTTGATGGCCGTGCCCAACAGCTGGTTGAGCTGGCTCTCGCGATAACTGGCGGGTTCTAGATCAAACAGCGGCACCGACTTAAACGTAGGCGACTCCTGAGGGTTGAGCCGCCCGATTACCCCGGCCACCGCGCCCTCGGCCCCCGCCGGCGACACCAAGACAAAGCGTCGATTTCGCCCGGCGGCGGCGTGATCTTTGATTTTATTGACGTCTTTTTGTTCGTCCGCTGTCACCGAGCCAAAGGCAATGCGGGGAGCGCCATTTTCTGACAGGGCCACCGCATGGGCCACCAGCGCCTGGTGAATTTGACGCACCTCTGTATTCGATCGTCCCGGTTCAATCGCGGCGGCTACCAGGTCAATGCGAGGGTCGTCTGCCAGCAGGTCGATGGCATCGCGGTACTGATCTACCGTGGGCGAGGTGCCGTTGGCAAAGGCTTGCAGGCTGGTGGTGGCCGTAGGCAGGCGATCGCTGGCCGAGGCCGAGAGGGCCGGGCGCACCCGCACCAGACGGCTCTGGGCCAGCAACACGTAGGGCAAATACTGATCACTGTCGGGGTTCATCCCCAGCCCGCTAAAGTCTTCCTGCAAGCCACCCTGAAACACCCGCAGCCGAATCTCATTGGTGCCCGAGACCGTCAGCTGCACACTCAACCCATCGGGGTCTGCCTCATCGCTGGGCAGCAGCTGAAATAGGGTCTGTGCACCTCCCTGGCGGGGCACATCTAGGGGGGCACCATTGGCGGCAAAGGTATAGGTATTTGCCGTGGGCTGAGCTGCTTCAAACCCCGGATCAAGCGCCACCACATAGCGAGAAGACCGATTGAGCGTGTCGAACAAATCATCGGATTGTCCCGGGGCGATTTGCAGATCGCTAAACGTCTCTACCAGTTTTCCGTCAATCAGCAGGCGCAGGGTAATTCGCACCAGATTTCCCGATGCGTCGGCAATACCACGTACCTCAGCCCGCAGTCGGTTGCCCCAAGCGCCATTTGAGCGACACCGGAGCTGTACCGCAGGCTGGCTGCTGGCATTGAGCAGCACTAGATCGGCTGGGCTGCCACCTACCACAGGCGCAATCACCGCCTCACTCACGCCGTTTGCCAGCGCATGAACCACCTCTGGCATGCTGACCAGCGTTCCTGGCCCCAATAACTGCCGCACTTCGGTAACCTTAGTGACGCCCACCAGCCCTCCTCCAGCAGGGATGCGATCGACAATGCCCACAATCCCTAAAATGCCAGCGGTGGCCGGTGGAGCAGGCAAAACATCAAAACGAGCCTCAACTCGTACACCTGGAACAACCAGGGTAGCCATAGCGCCTCCTAAAAAATAACGGATCGGCGAAATTTCTTTGACTCAGAGCTTCTATTAATTGGCGGCGAATTGAGATCAACTGTTGCGATACTCAGCTCAATTCGCTCTACCCCAAATGCAGAGAGTTAATTAAGAAGAAAACAAAAACCCATTGAGGTAATAGAGCCTAATAACTCTACACCGATTTCAGCTCACCATCTGTAATTTGCCATAGGCAAAGTCTACTGCTGAATTTGGGATCTGGCTGACCTAACTCTGGTCAAATCTAATTTAGACCTATTCAGCGTGTAGACAAGATGTCTGCAAGCTGAAAATCATAGTTCATGCAGGGCTGCTATAGCGGCTTTCTAAGAAATGAGGCGCACCCAGATTGCGAAGCTATTCAGAGCAAGAGACTTAAGCCTTTGCCTTTGCTTCTAAAGGATTGAGACCCGCTATAGTCAGAAAAATCT
Source organism: Nodosilinea sp. E11 (assembly GCF_032813545.1). Taxonomy (NCBI): domain Bacteria; kingdom Bacillati; phylum Cyanobacteriota; class Cyanophyceae; order Nodosilineales; family Nodosilineaceae; genus Nodosilinea; species Nodosilinea sp. E11. Next base: position 6,871 of record NZ_CP136520.1, on the reverse strand, counting down.
ACAGGCAGAAAATCACAGATACCTGAGAAAACAACTTAACTTGTAGATGACTTTTTCCAGGAGCTTTAACCATAGCCTGGCCAGACTTAAATTAATGCCGTGCTTTGAACAAGTGTAGAATAAATTGATGTTTCTTAATTAAAGCCTAAGCTCAGAATTGAGTAAATCGCTATAAGCAAGGCTGATGGTAGCGCTCAAAGGGTTGAAATTCAAGCTCCTCCATCATGCCCTCAAATTTAGCTTGTCTTAATCGCTAAGAGCTACAGGCCAACGAAAGCACGACGGCAATCTAGACGGTACTGAGGGCTCCCCTGGCAGCGGATCGCGCTTTGTCCACCACCGAGAGTACGAGTTTTTGCCATTGAGGAAAACACGCCCCGCCTGAATTGCGGATTTAATCGCTTTTGTGTAGCGAGGGAAATAGACCGAATTGATACTGCTAGTGGGATAGGCCCTCTCCAAAAGCGATTGCTTGTAGGGGCTACCAGCGGCCTAACTCCTATATAGCAGTCAAGCTGCAATAAAAATGCAATAGCTATTGGGAATAAAGTTTAGGAAGCTGCATTAGAGTCTACAAAGACTGTGGGGTAAGGGTTTGGCGGATTATAAGTTCTACTTTATGTTGTCCCCTGTTAAGAGATAGTGACATAGGCAGATGTATTCATAGCGATATAGGCAAAGGCAATACGGTGAGCGATCGCATTCCTTGCGGGCTGAAAGTGTTGAAAAGTGATTGATAAGATTTCTTATATTCTCACAGAATACGAAATTGTATATATGGAATACAGATATAGTAGCAGTTAAAAAGATAGAAATCTTTTATAGGAGTCGGGGATCATGGCGAACGCCAGGTTGAGGTGTTGCAACTTCAAAAGTATTATTGCGAGCAGGGTCTCGAGGGGCTGAAACGACAACCGCGCCGGGACGAAGGCGCGTTGCGAGTGGACGCCACCTGGCGTGAGCTTATCGTTGAGAGCTACCGCAACGGGAACCGAGGGATGCGTAAAACGAGCCGTGCCCAAATCGCCAAACTCCAGTTATCGGCCATGCTGGGACAGCGATCCTATGTCGTCTCCTATTGGGAAAGCCCATCTCGCCAGCGGCGACCGACCCCCGGTTCTCTTCATCAGCTATCCCAGATGAGTGGTGTTGCGATCGCCCGCCTCCAGGGGATGTGGTCACCCTCCGACACCCGATTGCATTGGCCCACACGGTTGTGTCCTGCCTGCTACGCCGAAGCCCCTTGGCACAGGCTGACCTGGCAACTAAACGACCAACCCAATTGCGAAATCCATCAGCGGCGGCGCAGCCGTCCTGGAGAGACATCTCTATTAGCCCAATGCCCCCGCTGTCATCATGCGTTGCCACTGCCGAGCCATTGGGTGAGTGGCCAGTGTGCTCATTGCCAACTCCCGTTCGCGCAGATGCGGTTTTAGCGAGCGGCTACTCACCGGGTCTAGGGTTGAGGTGTCAACTTAATTGACCAGCTAACTTCGCGTCCAGCCACCGGTTCGTGGGTTTGTTGGAACTGCTGCTTCAGCTGCTTCAAGCGTTGCTCCTGTTCGGTGATGTCGCTCGGGTAGTTCCATTGGCCCGGAGTGAGCCGACGAAAGATGACCGCTGACTCCCGCTGGAATTGGGATGCCTCTTGAGTCGCACAGGCATCAAAGAAAGCCGGTTTTATACTAAATCCGAGTCATATACCCCCGAAACGATTAGGCTTGTCATGCGGGCCACCAATGATAGTTAGTTAGGGCCTTAATCTCGGATTGCATCGACAGCAGAGTGCGGCAGCGGGCCTCAAGGACATCTTCGAGATCACTGAGGGCGTCAAAGCAGCGATTGACTAAGGGCTCATCGGCGAGTCGCCAGAGCCGTTCTGCCGGCTGTAACTCGGGTGAGTAAGGCGGCAAGACCTCTAGATGGATGCCGTCGGGTATCACCAGGTCTTTGCAGGTGTGCCATCCGGCCCCATCGATGACCAACAAAATCCGCTTGTGAGGGCCAGCCCCGACTTGATCTGCAAAGGTGGCTAGGGCTTGGTTAAACCAATCGCTATTCACCCGAGGCAGAATCAGCCACTCGGTATCGCCGGTCGTGGGATGAACAAACCCGTAGAGGTACGTCCACTCATAGCGTGGGTCAACCAGGGCCAACGGTCATTGCCCGACTTTGGCCCACACCTTGCGAATAATCGGTTTCAATCCCAAGCGATGCTCATCAAACGACCACGCTTCGACCAGCGCGTCAGGATATTGCTGTTCTAGTTCAGCCTTACGCTCCGGGAGTTTTTTTAAACGCCTCTTGGGCTTCCGGATCACCTTTGCGATGCCGAGGACGAGGCACTTGCAGCGATTGCTCCAAGCGCTTGAGATAGTCCCACCCTCGCTGGGGCCAGACCTTCGTTACCCCAGTGACCTCAGCGATGACGCGCGCCACCTTGGGCCCACTCCAGACCCCGTCATCGTCCGGGGGCGATTGCAATCGAGCTTCCAAGGCTTCGAGCTGCTTGGGGTTGAGCAGACTCCGTGACTGTTGCGGTCGCTGGTCTTTGCGGCGATTGCGCAGCCCATCAGCGCCATCACGGTTGTAATCTTTCACGACAACTCGGGCGTAGTCGTAGTGAAAGCCCACAGCTTTAGCGGCATCAGTCAGCGTCGTTTGTGTGTGAACCAGCCACAGCAGATGCCAACGTCGAGACTCGACCGGGTCAACGCTAGCTCGATAACGCGCTTTAAGCTCGTCGGCTGAAAAATGAGGTTCGAGATGGAGGGGTCTAGGCATTCCTCAACCCTACACTATTTCGGGGGTATACAAGTCGGATTTGGTATTAGAGCTTCAATTTGGGTTTCGAGTTGAGCTAACTGAATCCGGAGCGCCACCATTTGATCAATTACATCGCTAGGCTCAGCCGTGGTTCTGGTCATTGATGGCCTAAAGAATTTTGTCGCTCATCATGATAGGAGTGATGCCGTATCCCTCATGCCAGACTGGCTACCAAAGGGTCTACTGAGCGTACCTGGCAGCCAACTGTGACGACGAACAACCAGAGCATCGGTGTAGTAGACCAACGCCAGCGCGATCGCCAATCTCTTGAGTAATGGCCCCCGTAACGCTGTGCAGGGCCATAGGTAGGGTTCTGCCGCTGGAGAGGGTGCGTCGAGGCGTGCGATCGCAGCGCTCAAGGATGGTGTGTGGGTGCCCTCTCTGCATTGGGGACTGGCGGTTCAGGGAATACACGTGGAAGGTTTCAGCAGGGGGTTGGAGGGGCTGCTGAGGTATTGCACATCTCTGGGGTCTAGCCCTAGGGCGAGGTGCCGTTTGATCTCGGGTTTGGGGGTGGCGATGGTCATGGAGTGTTGCTCCTGTTTGGCTGACTACACACGACGACAAGACTGCAATAAATACAGAATAGTAGTCAGGATAAAGTTTAGCGAGTTACGTTGCAGTCTAGAAGTTGTAAGCGATGATGCAGGGGTGCGATCGCACGTCTTAGGGGCTGAAAGCATTGGAATCTCGTAGAAATTGATTGATACAGATTCCTTATGTCGCCATAGAATATGAGGTTTTATATATTGAATACAGGTATAGAAATAGCATAAAGGATAGGAATATTTTATAGGAGTCGGGGATCACTGGGGATCGGCGCAGGGGTTGAAAGGGCCAAAAGCCTTTATCCATAGGGACTTTGGGGGTTTAAGAGGGTTGCGATCGCATAATGGGGATCACGGCAAAAGGTACAGAAATATAAGAAATAAAGATATAAGAATGGTTTATAGGGGTATAGAGGGTGCAGTCTAGAGTTTTTTGGAATTTGTCGCGTGCCACGATATTTGTCATCGTTGTGCCACGATAATTGTCATGGCGGCTAGAACAGTTGCCTGCTGGGGCTTCCAGCGATTTTGGGGCTGATTCAGCGCCGTGATCGGGGCCGCTGTTCGAGGTTGCGATTGCGCCTGGAGTGCTTGTCCTATAAGGGTTTGGGGATTTGATGACAAATATTGTGGCACGAATTTGATGACAAATATCGTGGCACAAAAAAGGTGCTGGTAAAGAACGGTAAAACGGTTGTGCTGCAATGCTTTGAGAGGGTTTAGAGTAGCAGAATTAAAAGTGCAGAGAATGACAAATATCGTGGCACGTGAGAAAGGTGAAAAAAGTGAACCGGTGACATTGCCGCACCTAGAGACACTGTCCTTAGACGAACGCCGCCGCCTGGAGGTCATTCAAGGCCTAGAACGCTATCGCGGTCAATCCACGTACCGAGAGGTGGAGGCTGCGGCAGCCGCCACTCTGAGCTTGAGCGTGCGCAATCTGAAGCGGTTAGTGCGTCACTATCGCGAACGGGGCATTGAGGGCTTGAAGCGCCAAGTACGCTTCGACGAAGGCAATGTGAGAGTGGACGATAGCTGGCGGGAATTCATCCTTGAGCGCTACCGCAACGGGAACCGAGGCACCCGTAAAACGAGCCGTGCCCAAATCGCCAAACAAGTCGCCAGCCACGCCGCCGCCATCGGTAGCCCCAATTATCCGAGCCGTCGCACGGTATACCGCATCCTGTCGGGTGAGATTAGGCAAGCCGAGCAAAAGCAGAAGCAACGCTCCATCGGCTGGCAGGGAGATACCCTGACGCTGACCGCAAAATCAGGGATTGAGATCGCCGTTGAATACAGCAACCAGGTATGGCAATGCGACCACACACCAGCCGATATTGTGGTCGTCGATAGCCAAGGCGACGTTTTGGGTCGACCGACCTTGACCACCGTCATCGACACCTACTCGCGATGCATCATGGGGATACACCTGGGCCTGGAACCCCCCAGTGCCGCCGTCACCGGCTTAGCCCTGCGCCACGCGATCCTGCCGAAACAGTATCAACGGGGCTACGAACCCGAAGCCCTGTGGGAGAGCTACGGCGTCCCGAAGTACCTGTACACCGACGCCGGTTCCGACTTCACCTCAGCCCACATCGATCAAGTCGCCAGCCGATTAGGCATCGTGCTGTGCCTGCGTCGCCGTCCCGCCGAAGGCGGCATCGTCGAACGGCCCTTCGGCACCCTCAACCGTGAATTCTTCTCCACCCTACCGGGCTATACCACCGCCAACGCCAAGCCCCATCTAGCGTCGATCAACGCAGACGCCTGCCTGAGCCTAGAGCAACTAGAGGGCCTGCTCATCCGCTACATCGTGGATAACTACAACCAGCAACCGGACGCCCGCGATCGCCAACACAGTCGGATAGAGCGGTGGCGCGCCGGACAGATGGCCCAAGGGAAACCCCCAGACGAACGAGAACTGGACTTACTGCTGATGCGCCAACAGCGCCGCCGCATTTACCAGGGCGGGTACCTGCGCTTTGCCAACCTGATTTATCGCGGCGAATACCTATCAGGCCATGCCGGAGCCGACGTCGTCCTCCGCTATGACCCCCGAGACATCACCACCGTCCTGGTGTACCAACCCCAGGGTACGACCGACGTCTTTTTAGCCCGTGCCCACGCCCAAAACCTCGAAACAGAACGCCTCTCGCTAGCCGAAGCCAAAGCCATCAGTCGTCGTTTGCGCGAAGCTCGCACCGAGATTACCAATCAGTCCATCCTCAGCGAGATTCAATCTCGCGTGCAATTCATTGACGAGCTGCTGTCAGCGCCCCCGCTGCCCGCCAACCACGAAGACCTACCGTCCGACGAAGCAAGCGAGCCTGAATCGTCCCCGGCCCCTAAGCCCCTACCCGCCATACGCGTCTACGACTACGAGCAACTGCGTCAATCGCACGGCCTTTAAGCGCCCTCAACATCAACCCCCCCTTCCGGAGCCTCCTATCCCATGTCTCCCTCCCCTGCTGCCGACCCCAATCCTGCGATCGCCGACGTGAATGAGCGAATTCGAGACCTGGGCCGTCGTCGCGTCCTGGAACTGCCCCAGATGTTGGAATTTCATACCTGGCTAGACGGTAAACGCTTAGCCAGACAATCCTGCCGAGTCATCGGGGAATCGCGTACCGGCAAGACCGTGAGCTGTGATACCTACCACCTCAAATCCAAAGTGACCCAGCGACCCGGTGAAGCCCCCCTGATACCAGTGATGTACTGGCACTGTCGTGAGAACCTCTCCGTGAGCAACCTGTTGGTCGGCCTGCTAGAAAGCCTTCAGTATCAAGCCACGCGAGGGCGCATCCCTGAACTCCGGGAGCGGGTCTACCACGTGCTCCGGAGTTGCCAGGTTGAGATGATCATCTTCGACGAAGCCCAACGGGTAACCGCTCAAGCGATGTCTGAAATTAGAGACATATCCGACCTCTTAGAGATTGCCGTCGTGCTAGTGGGCACCGATCGGCTCAACGCCGTCATTCAACGTGATGAACAAGTCCTCTATCGATTTCTATCGGCCTATCGCTTTTCTCGACTCAGCAGTGAAGAACTTCAGGAGATGACCGCCCTCTGGGAAGAGCATGTGCTGCAATTACCCAAACCCTCCAACCTGGCCAACCCGAAAGCCCAGAGCCTGCTGCTCCAGGCCAGCCGAGGCTATATTGGCGTCCTGAATCAAATCCTCTGTGAAGCCGCCATTCGGGCCTTGCAACGCGGTCAGCCACGCATTGAGTTGCCCTTACTGCGACAAGTGGTCAAAGAATGTTCACTGGCGATCAAGTAATGGCCGGAGACCCGTCTTCACCAGCACCAGCAGCAGCACCAGCCTCCGTTACCCCTTGGCTGTTCCAGGTCGAGCCTCATGCTGACGAGAGCTTTGGTCACTTTTTGGGGCGATTTCGTCGAGCCAATCGCCTCAGTAGTGCCCAGTTATCGGCCATGCTGGGACAGCGATCCTATGTCGTCTCCTATTGGGAAAGCCCCTCTCGCCAGCGGCGACC